>CAZUBS010000065.1:0-8355 GCA_964618595.1 uncultured Desulfohalobiaceae bacterium | reverse complement strand
GGACGTCATCTCCCTGGACTACCACGAGACACTCATGCAGGCCTCCGGCGAAGCCGCCGAGGAAGCCCTGCACCAGGCAGTCGAATCCCCCGACGGGTTCATTTGCGTCATCGAGGGCGCCATCCCCACCGGAAACGGCGGCAACTGGGGCAAGGTAGCCGGGAAGACCATGCTGGAGAACTGCGAGGAAATCGCCCCCAAGGCCATGGCAGTGATCTCCATCGGCGCCTGTGCCACCTTCGGCGGTGTTCAGATGGCCGCGCCCAACCCGACCAAGGCCATGGGCGTCAACGACGCGTTGCAGCATCTGGGTGTCAACGCCATCAACATTGCCGGCTGCCCCCCGAACCCCATCAACTTCGTGGGCACCGTGGTGCATCTGCTGACCAAGGGAATTCCCGAGATGGACAGCAACAACCGTCCGGTGATGTTCTTTGGCGAGACCGTTCACGACCGCTGCGAACGCCTCAAGCATTTCAACAACTTCGAGTTTGCCGAGTCCTTTGACTCCGAAGAGGCCAAAAAGGGCTACTGCCTGTACGAGCTCGGGTGCAAGGGGCCCTACACCTACAACAACTGCCCAACGGTCAAGTTCAACCAGACCAGCTGGCCCGTGCAGGCAGGACATCCCTGCATCGGCTGCAGCGAGCCCAACTTCTGGGACGACATGTCGCCTTTCTACGAGTCCCTGTAAGGTGGCGGTTTCGGAACTGGGTTCACGAATAAGAGCAAACACTGCTTAAGGAGGAAACTGTATGTCTGGATGCAGAGCCAAGAAGGCCCCGGCAATGGCGGCCACCCCCAAGGGGAACTATACGGGTCCGGTCGTCATCGACCCGATCACCCGGATCGAAGGCCACCTCAAGATCGAGGTGGAGGTGGACAACGGCAAGGTCACGAATGCCTGGAGCAGCTCGCAGCTCTTCCGGGGCCTCGAGATCATCCTCAAGGGCCGTGACCCACGTGACGCACAGCATTTCACCCAGCGCTCCTGCGGCGTGTGCACCTATGTGCACGCCCTGGCTTCGGTCCGCTGTGTTGACAATGCCGTGGGCGTGAAGATCCCCAAGAACGCAACCCTGATGCGCAACCTGGTCCTGGCCTCGCAGTTCCTGCACGACCACATCGTGCACTTCTATCACCTGCACGCCCTGGATTGGGTCAACGTGGCCAACGCACTCTCCGCCGATCCCAAGAAGGCGGCCAAGATCACCGAGCAGATCACTGCCCGCCCCAACACGGCCGAGGAGCTCAAGGCGGTCCAGGACAAGCTGGGCGCCTTTGTGAACAGCGGCCAGCTCGGCCCCTTCACCAACGCTTACTTCCTGGGCGGACACGACGCCTACTACCTGCCCGCCGAGGTGGACCTGATCGCCACGGCCCACTATCTGGAGGCCTTGCGGTTGCAGGTCAAGGCAGCCCGCGGCATGGCCGTGTTCGGTGCCAAGAACCCGCATACCCAGTTCACCGTGGTCGGCGGCGTGACCAACTACGACGCCCTGAAGCCCGACCGGATGGCCGAGTATGTGGCCTTGTTCGAAGAGACCAAGAAGTTCGTTGAGGAGCGCTACATCCCCGACCTGCTGGCAGTGGCCGGTTACTACAAGGACTGGGCGGGCATCGGCGGCACCACCAACTTCATGTGCTGCGGCGAGTTCCCCTCCGACGAGTACGATCTGGAAAGCCGCTTCGTGAAGCCCGGCGTCATCGCCAACCGCGACCTGGCCAACCCCATGTCCCTTGACTCCAACAAGATCATGGAGCACGTCCGCCACAGCTGGTACAAGGGGTCCGAGGCCAAGCACCCCTACCAGGGCGTGACCGATCCCCAGTACACCAACTACGAGGACCGCGACCGCTACTCCTGGATGAAGGCTCCCCGTTACGATGACCTGTCCACCGAGGTCGGTCCCCTGGCCACCTGCCTGGTCAACTACGCGCGTGGTCACGAAGGATTCGTGGGCGCCGTGGACATGGTTCTCAACAACCTGGGCGTGGGCCCCGAGGCCTTGTTCTCGACCCTGGGCCGTACGGCCGGCCGCGGCATCGAGACCGTGGTCATCGCCAACCAGATGCAGGCCTGGATCGACGACCTGTCCTTCAGCGTCAAGAACAACGACACCAAGCTCTACGAAGAGTGGGAGATGCCGGACGAGGCAGAAGGCATGGGCTGGGTCAATGCCCCCCGTGGAGCACTGAGCCACTGGATCAAGATCAAGGGCGGCAAGATCGAGAACTTCCAGCTGGTGGTTCCCTCCACCTGGAACCTGGGACCACGGGATGCCCAAGGCAAGCTCAGCCCCGTGGAAGAAGCCCTCATCGGCACCCCCATTGTCGATCCCAAGCGTCCGGTTGAGATCCTGCGCACCGTCCACTCCTACGACCCCTGCATTGCCTGTGGCGTGCACGTCATCGATTCCAAGACCAACGAGGTGCACAAGTTCAGGGTCATGTAATGACAAGCTGAACAAAGTCCGTTATACAGGGGCCCGGCCTGATGGTTGGGCCCCTTTTTTTTTTCGAGGAGACGTGAATGCAGACCAATGAGACGCGCATACTGGTGCTGGGTGTTGGAAACATCCTCTACAGCGACGAAGGGGTCGGGGTGCGCTGCGTGGAACAGCTCGAAGAGGAGTACGATTTCTCGGAAAACGTCACCCTCATGGATGGCGGGACCCTGGGCAGCCGTCTCATGGACCCGATCATGCAGTCGGACCTGTTGATCGTGGCCGATGCCGTTCTCGGGGACGGTGGTCCCGGCTCTGTCTACAGGCTGACCGGTGAAGACCTCAGGCAGAGCCTGTCCTTTCGAAATTCCATGCACCAGACCGACCTGGTGGACACGCTCATCTACTGCGAGCTGGCCGGACACAGGCCGGATGCCGTTGTTGTGGGCATCGAGCCGGTGGACTACCACACCATGGCCCTGGAGCTGACTGAACCCATGCGCGGCAGTCTTCAGGACATGAAGCTGGCCGTGCTCGAGGAAATCGAGAAGGCCGGAGGATCCTACGCTCCCCGGAGCCAGAGCAAAGCAATTGACCAGGAAGGAGAATGAACCATGTGCCTTGCCGTGCCGGCGGAAGTCATCGCCGTTGACGAACACGATATGGCCACCTGCAGGGTGGGTGACAGCGACACCACCATCCAGGCCTCCCTCATGCTGCTCGAAGACAAGCCAGCGCTTGGAGACTACATCATCATCCACGCCGGGTTTGCCCTGCGGATCATGGATTTCAAGGAAGCCCAGGAAACCCTGCAGATTCTTCGCGATATGATAGAAACCATGGGGGGGCAGATCCCTGATTCCCCTGATTTCTGATTCGCCCTTTTGTTTCCCGGTCTGCCCGGGGATCCCACTGGATTCCCTGGTTGCGCTCTAAGGACCGCTGCGGGTGATCCAGGGGGCGGCTGTATCCATGAACACAGGAGACAGCCGGTTGATCCAGGGCTCGTCTGAGCGGTGGTCCGTCCCGGGAAAGTGTTTCGGATCCTGCGTGTCGAACAAGAAGACCTCCGCGCCCGCCTGTTCCGGCAACTTTCGTATCATCCCAATTTGATCCTGCCACAACTGTTCCGGCTTTGATCCTGCAAACATCCACAGCACTGGTGTGTCGAGACTTCCCGGTTGCACGTTTTGCAGCTGATCAGGGGAAGGGGAAACATTTTCTGAGGCGACAAAGGTGAGAACGAGAAAGTCCACCTCGTCCGAATCAGCTGCCGCACTCACTGCCGCCGTGTTTCCCTGATTCAGCGTCCAGAGCCCGATGCGCCCGGGATCGATGGTCTGCATCTCCTGCAGGTAGGTGACGCCTGCCAGCAGGTCCTGGGCTATCTCGTCTTGGGAACGCTCCCACCAGACGTCGGAGGAGCCCTTGCACCCGACCGGCTGCAGAACGAGCACGGCTATTCCATGCCGGCACAGCATGCGGGCAAAGCCGGATACAAGCTCAAGAGGGAGGCATTCCCCGTCCAGGGCAAAAACCACCCCGGGAAACGGGCCCTGCCCAGGCGGGGTGATCAGCTTCCCGGCAAGATAGAAGAAGCCGCTCTGGATGCGCACGGGCTCCTCCCGGAAATAGACCCTGGTGCCAAAACGGGCTGTCAGCTCCTCCTGCATCCAGAGAATCCGGCTGGGCCAGGGAACGTTCATGTCGGAGATGCCCTCCTTGGTTGCCAGGAAAGTGACCGACCCCTGGACCGGGTCGTTTTCGGTGAACTCCGGGCCATAGGTGTAAATCATCTTCCCGAACTTGAAGAGATCGCGGTACAGTCCGGAGTCGGAGTCGTAGAAGAGCATGGTGCCGTATACCTGTCGGGCATCGACGATGTTCAGGTTCCAGTTCGGGGTTATCTGGTAGAAGCCGTTGTAGTCGTCCACGCCAAAATCCCTGACAGCCATGGCCCGCAGGGCCCTGGCCTCGGCTCCTGATTTGAGGGTGACGGTCTGATTCGAATCCCCGAAACTGAGGTGCAAGCCTTGCTCGAGCACAAGTTTTCCCGAGCCCGTTGCATTGTGCCGCTCCCTTACAGTGGTCTGCCAGGAGGCCTGGACGCTTCGTTTGACCGCACTGACAGGGGTTGTACCGGGTGGGGGCGGTGTGGGTTCGGGGGCTTCCATAGCAGGTTGTGGGGCTGGCCCGGAAGGTGGTGCGTCCTCAGCTGGAGGCGTGGGAGGCGCTTGGGGCTGCTCAGGTTGGGGCGGTGGTGCGGGCTTTTGCTGCTGGGGTGTATCCGGTGGAACCTCCCGGTCAGACGGGCTGGGCTCCTCGGCAGGGGATGGTTCTGGCGGCGGTTCCTCTTTGGGGGCGGCCCTTTCAGGCGGCTCGACCAGCTCAACTGAATAGACCCGTTCCGTGTCCTGCTGGAGCATCCCTGCAAGGGGGGAGTAGAAGGCCAGCCCGAAGACGGCCATATGGATAAGGAGGGAAAGTATCAGGCTGAAAAGACGCATTTCCTGCCATTTTGGGCTGCAGGCCCGGTTTTTCCGTGAGCTGGATTCCCGTGCACTGTCGGTCTGTCGCCGCTGCCATGCCCAGGGTACTCCAATCGGGAGCAGAATTCATGCCCGCTCGACCGGAAAACATGGAGTGCGCACCCAGCCACGGACGTCCGCCGTTCCTGGGATCTGATTTCAGGGGAACAGAAGTTGTCCGGTGCAGGAATCAATTTGCGCCGTGCTGACTGTCATGCGGGCGCAAGCCGCGCTCAAAAATCCGCTGCCGGTGGGCAGAGACCGGCGTGGAGCCCGGACATCTTTGCACCCATGAACCGGTTGAGCACGCATGTGGCTGCTGTGGCGGCCACTGCCTCCACGAGCTCGGGAATGGAGATGGCCTGGTTGAAACCTCCCAGGTGTGGGCCGGATATGATGGGGATATCCGCGGCCCCGCGCCGCAATCGCCCTGATTCAAAACGTGACAGACCCCTGTCACCGAGAAAGCTGCGGAAGGAGTCCATATCCATGGAAAGCTGGTCCCGGACCCGTAACACCTCATGCATGTAGCGGTCCACGCCCATCTCATCGATGACTCGATCCACCAGCCGTTCAAGGTCGAAAGGCAGGGCGAGCCTGTGCTGCTTTCCCAGAAAGCCGCTGGCATAGCTTTCAAAGCTGGAAACGATCAGTGTCGCAAGCAGGTCGGGATCAAAGAGGTGCCGGGCATCGACAGGTCGTCCGAGATTATCGAGGCCTTTGAGCTTTGGCTCTTTGTTGCGGAAAGAGCTGGCGCAGACCAGGACCAGGCTGAGCAGGTGACTGCCAATGGTGCGAAACAGGGACGGACCGCCGTGGCACAGCGTCTCAAAGTGCTCGAAGTCGCGCAGCCCGGTTGCTGCGAAGTTGGGGTACCGGGTCGAGGACAGCCACTGGTCCAGCCTGCCGCCGCGGTGCCACTGGTACACGCCCTGGTCTTGTCTGCGCTGTTGCTGGACCCGGTTGTGGAACAGGGGAATCGGTGCGGTGTGCACGATTCCCTTTCCGGCAAGGTGGCCCAGGAGACGAGCATTCCTGGCCAGGCAGCCGGACAGAGAGCATTGCCTTTCCTCCTGGTCTGCTCCGGGGTCGTTGGGGTAGGAGAAGTAGCCTGCGGGGGCCTGGTAGGCCAGCACGGCACAGGCCTGATCCAGGAGCTGGCCATCTTTCCCGGGGACATGCACTCCTGTGGCACGACACAGCCAGCTCGATTCTGAGGTCAGGGGGACGGGTATGTCAAAGTCTGCGGGGAATGACCCGGCACTGCGGCGCAGGAACTCCATCCAGAAGGCTTCTCTGAAAAGTCCCGAGGCTTCCCGTTCATTGCGGGCACACTTGAGGACCAAAAGAGCTGTTCTCCCCTGTTGAAAGACCAGGCTGCGTCCCTTGCGGTCCGGTTTTCCGTTGGGCCGGAGGCAGTGGTTTTGCAGAACCTCCGCAAGGCCGGGTAATTTGGTGAGCTCCGGTGTCTCGGGCAGAAGAGGAACGTGTGCTGCCAGGTGCAGGGGGAGTGCGCCTGTGGCTTCGGAAACTGCCCTGAGAACCGTTCCCTCGGTGCAGCAAAGAATATCCTCCAGCTCTTGTTTTGCCATGTGGTCGACGGGGTGGGTGCCCTCGCCGGTAAGCACCGCACACAAACCCTCGGCTGCCGTACGGTACAAAAAGAAGGCCTTGCTCTGGTCGCTGTGGGGCCGGCGCTTGAGGAAGCGTGACAGGGCGCTGACGGTTTCCGGGCCGGCCAGCTCGGGGTTGTTTTTGATGGCGCTGCTCAGCCCGTGGGCGGCCAGAAAGCAGGCCGTGAAGTCCCGGCCCTGGAGAAGGGGCAGCAGCTGGTCGCGTTCAGAGGGGCTCATTGGGGGGGATCGGCCCAGAATTGCTTATGCGCGCCCACTGCATTTGTTGAATCCGGCCACTCTGAAAAAGTCGCTGGACCGGACGAGCAACTTGGGCACGGTTTACAGATTGGAGCCGGAACAGGTTCAGTTCAGGCGTGCCTTGAGCCGCAGCAGCTGCCTGTCAGGCTGAAAATCGAGGTTCTCCACTCTCCTGGAGTGGCGCAGGAAGCGGTTGGAGCGTCTTTGCCGGCGCACCCGGGCCAGGTTCTTGAAACCCATGGGGTCGTAGTCCAGGGAAACGGCGCGCTCCGGGTTGTTCAGAACATCAACCATGACCGACGAGGAGAGGTCCAGCATGTCCAGGAGGTAGCCGTTGCCGCTTGCCAGGGGCAGGGCCCTGTCAATGAAGGACAGGGAGGACTTCCAGTGTTTGAAACGGTACATGGCCAGGCTGCCCTGGAAAAGCTTCTTCTTGACCGAGAACTCGAGCCTGGGTTTCCTGAGCACGCTGCACAGTGAGGCATCCTGGCAGCGGTCGGAAAGCTGCACAATGACCTCAGCCTCACGAAAGCAGCACCCGGCCAGACGGTCGGCCTGCATCTCGATGTACACATGGGAGAGCTTTCCGCTGCCAGGGGTCTTCTGGAGCAGGGTGGGCACGTAGTAATTGTGGGCCACGGTGTCTGCAGCCAAATGGCAGAGGTAGCCGTAGGCATAGGCGGCGAGGTGGGGGTCCCCCCCGGCGTTGTGCAGCAGCTTCACCCCGTTGTCCCAGTTGTGACAGTGGTCCGGAGTGATCTTGAACCCTTTTCCGAGAAAGATGTCGGCGCTGAGGCATCCATAGAGAAAGGACATCCTGTTTCCAGAGAGCAGCTGGCCCAGGAAGGGCGTCAGCAGCGAGAGGTTGTCCAGGATGAAGTTTCCGGTGACCAAGTGCACGCCTGGTCCCCAGGCAAGCGCATCCGAGCCGGTCAGGAGGGCGCAGAGTCCGGCGAGAAGGCTGAAACACCATTTGATCATTGCTGGGAATCCTTCCGGCGCAGGGTTTCTTTGATGGTTTTGATCCGGGCGGCAAGCGTAGGCCACTCCCTGGGATGCAGGGCACCGGAGTCCTTCATCTGCTTCATCTCCTCCAGGATCTCCTCCAGGGTGTAGGTCCGGTCGGCCAACCCCTTGCGCAGGGCGTAGCGGTTGAAGCGCAGCAAGGCCGCCTGTCCGGTACGGGTGGCCAGCGCGGTGCCGTGGGTCTTGACCAGCTTGGTCATGGCCAGAAAAAGGAGCTTTCGCCTCATGTATCATCCGCTGCCGGGTAAAAGGCTTGGGAATGCGTTTGTTTCGGCCATGTGCGACCTAATCACCTGTCCGGGGAAAGTCAACAAGAGACAGCCGCGGGCAAAAAAAGACACGTGGTGGAGTAAAAACGGCCGGACGCACGGTGGGCGTGCATCCGGCCGGAGTTGGAAGCTGGACCTGCAGGAGGTTGTCAGCGTCGGGGATGGCATTCGCCGCAGGTGATGGGACCCTTGGCCTGCTCCTCGTGACAGC
>CAZUBS010000064.1:0-8366 GCA_964618595.1 uncultured Desulfohalobiaceae bacterium | reverse complement strand
GTTCGAGCCCAGGACCCCCCGGTAGGTGTGGGCCTCGTCCACGACCACGAAGCGCGGATCCTTGGGAAAGCCCGCCGTCTGCTCGTGAAAGGGCAGGATGGGGAGGTGCAGCATCTCGGGGTTTGAGAGCAGCCCGTTGGGCGGGCTCTGCCTGAGCCTGCCCCTCTTGTAGGAGGTCGTGTCCCCGTCATAGATGGCGGTGGTGGGGCGGTCCGGCCCCTGCCAGCGGGCCGTCAGGTCCTCGAATGTCCGGAGCTGATCCTGAGCCAGGGCCTTGAGGGGGAAGAGGTACAGTGCCCGGGCCTTGGGGTCGCGGGCCACCGCGTCCAGCACAGGCAGGGTGTAGCACAGGGTCTTGCCGCTGGCCGTTGGCGTGGCCACGACCGTGTCCCGGCCTGATCTGGCCAGGTCCACGGCCCTGGCCTGATGGGTGTAGAGGGACTGGATGCCGGATTCGTCCAACAGGGCCTGGACCGTGGGATGAAAGGGGACCCCGGGTTCCTTCCACCCCCCCTTCCGGGCCGGGAGAATCTGGTGGTGGACCACCTGGTGGCCGAGCAGGGCGGAGGCCTTCAGGGCCTTGACAAAAGAGGCGATGTCACCGCGGGGGGGCATGGCAGGGGCTATTTGCCGGAGATCTTGTACTTCTTGAGCTTGTACTGGAGCAGGCTCTTGGAGACGCCCAGCAGATCCGCGGCCTTGACCTGGACAAAGCCGGCCCTGGCCAGGGCCCGGCGCACCAGGGCCGCCTCGATCTTCTCCAGGGTGTCGGCCAGGTTCAGCTGCAGCGGCAAAAGGTCCACGGCGCTCTTGAACTGGAACTCCTCTTCCCGGATCTCGGCCGGAAGGTCCTCCACGCCAATGGTCTTGCCCTGGCAGAGGACCACGCAACGCTCCATGGTGTTTTCGAGCTGGCGCACATTGCCGGGCCACTCGTAGGCCGTGAGGAACTCCAGGGCCTCCGGGGTGAAACCGGTGACCTCCTTGCCGTTTTCCCGGGCATAGTGGTTGAGGAAATGGATGGCCAGCAGGGGGATGTCCTCCCGCCGTTCCCTAAGGGCCGGCATGTGCACCTGGACCACATTGAGCCTGTAGTAGAGGTCTTCCCGGAAAGCGCCCTGCTCCACGGCCGCTGCCAGCTCACGGTTGGTGGCCGTGTTCAGCCGGCTGTCACGGTGCACCGCGTCGCGGCCGCGCAACCGTTCGACGGTCCTTTCCTGCAGCATCCGGAGCCGCTTGAGTTCCAGGTACAGGGCCAGCCCGCCGTTCTCGTCAAGGCAGAGGGTGCCCCCTTGGGCCATGTCAAACCGTCCCCGCCGGCGGGCCACCGCCCCGGTAAACGAACCCTTTTCGTGCCCGAACAGCTCGCTTTCCAGCACCCCGGGGTTCAGGGCCATGCAGTTGACCGAGACAAAGGGCATGTCCTTGCGCTTGGAGGCAAAGTGGATGGCCCGGGCGATCAGCTCCTTGCCCGTGCCCGACTCCCCGGTCAGCAGCACGCTGGACCGGGTCCTGGCCACCCGGTCCACCATGTCCAGGACCTGCCGCATGGCCCGGCTGCGCCCGATGATGTGGTGGGTGGAGTAGCGCTCCTCAAGGGTCTGGCGCAGCAGCCTGTTCTGCTGCTCTGCCTGGGACAGCCTGGTGGCCTTGGAGACCGAGAGCAGCAGCTCGTCGTTGGAAAAGGGCTTGGTGATGTAGTCGAAGGCCCCGCGCTTCATGGCCTCCACCGCGCTGTCAATGCTTCCAAACGCGGTCATGATCAGCACGGGAATGTGCGGGAAATCGCGGCGCACCTGCTCCAGGACCTGCTGCCCGCTCATCCTGGGCATTTTCATGTCGGTGATCAGGATGTCCACCTCGGACTCCTCGAGGAAGTCCATGGCCAGCTCCGGGTCCTGGAGCGTGGTCACTGCGTAGCCTTCGTCCGAGAGCAGGGTCTCCAGGATGAGCAGGTAGTTCTGCTCGTCGTCGATGATCAGGATGTGTGTGGACATGTCACGCCTTCCTGGATGGGGTCCGGTTTCGCTCCGGGGCCTTGGGGAAAATCAGCCGCACCTTGGCGCCCCGCCCAGCGGCACTGCCAAGCTGGACACTCCCGCCGTGGCTCTCGACAATGTTTCGGACAATGGCCAGCCCCAGTCCCGTGCCGGTCTCCTTCCTGGTGTAGAAAGGCTCCAGGTACTTGTCCAGCAGGTCGGGGTCGAACCCCGGGCCGGTGTCGCTGATGGACACCTCTACCGTGTCCGGCCCCTCACTGCCGGCGACTATGATCGTCCCGGGTCCCTGCACGGCCTGGATGGCGTTGACCATCAGGTTGTAAAAGACCCGGTAGAGCAGGTCCTTGTCCCCCTGCACCGTCAGCTTTTCAGGCATGCGCCGCTCAACCTTGACCTCGCCGAGCTGCAGCTCCTGCTCCAGAAAAACACACACGTTTTCCAGGGTCCGGTTCAGGTCGACCGCATCCTTTTTGGGCTGCCTGGGCCGTGCGTAGTCGAGAAAATCATTGACCGTCCTGCTGAGGCGCTTGGACTCGTCGTGGATGGCCTTGAGCAACCGCTGGTTGGGGTCGTTCTCCTTCCTGGCCTTCTTGTGCAAAAGCTCTGCGCTGCTGCGGATGATCCCCAGAGGGTTGCGGATCTCGTGGGCGATGGAGGCCACCATGCGCCCCATGCTGGCCAGGCGTTCGTTCTGGTGCAGCTCCCGCTCCAGCCGTTCCTTTTCACTGAAGCGCTCCGCCACTATGCTGTCGGCCCGCCGGATGATCATGAACAGGAACAAAAAGAGCAGCAGGGAGGAGAAGAGCGCAACCACCACCACCGACCACTGGAAGGTGATGATGGTTTCGTAGTCCTGGGTGATGTCCTGGGAAAACTGCAAGACGCCCATGACCGGGCCCGGCAGACGATCGGGGTCCAGACTGCGCTCGGCCCGCAGCACATAGGTGGTCTGAAGCACGTAGCTGCCCGGTTCGAGATTGAAGCCGAAGAGCGATTTCCAGAACGAGGCCCGGGAGAACTGGTCGAAACGTGCCCCGCCTTTCTTCATGGCCGCCTGGAACGATTTTCCGGCCAGATCTTCCCGGCCCACCATGTCCTTGTCCAGGGAGTAGGCCACCATGCCATCCTCATCGAAGATGTGCAGCTCCAGGACATGGAAGCTGTGGATGGTGGAAAGCACCACCTGGTTGAGACGTTCGTACTGGGCCTCCTCCTTGAGGGTGATCCTGCCCATGCCGAGCACCGTGGGCAGGGTGAAACGCTGAAAAATCTGGTGGTTCAGATTTTCGGCCAGGAGCAGGGCGAACTCCTGATGCTTCTGCATCACGGTCTGCTTGGCATAGTTGGCAATGACCACGGAAATGAACACGCTGGTGCTCAAGATGAGTACCAGCGAGCTCCAGGACAGGAACTTGACCAGCTGAAAGGGGTGGGCCGGATCCGGCCGCAATGGTGATCGCAAGATGTGGGTACCTGTTTTTGCTCGTGTGCTCCCGTGACGGGGCAGCGAGAACATACCGGTTTTCGGCCCCACCGACAACCCGGGCCCCGCCCGACCCGCCTCCTGTGAGCTCCGCATTGCCCCCGGTTGAACCAGGTCACACATTTCTGTATACCATATACTGTGCCGCAACCGTCCTTTGGCCTGGAAACCCGGAGTGATTAATGAACAGCACTACTTTGATCGACACCACGGCCTACAGGGGCTTCATCTTCGACCTGGACGGCGTCCTGACCCAAACCGCCAGCCTGCATGCCCGAGCCTGGAAGCGCATGTTCGACGACTTCTTCGAGTAGCTCCGGGAGCAGGGAAAAGAGGTCCGGCCCTTTGACATCGACAGCGACTACACCCGTTACGTGGACGGAAAGCCCAGGTATGAAGGGGTCAAGAGCCTTCTCGCCTCCCGGGGGATCGAGATGGACTACGGTTCCCCGCAGGACCCGCCCGGCCGCACCACGGTCTGCGGTTTGGGCAACAGCAAGAACCGGATCTTTCACCGGCTCCTGGAGGAGCGCGGGGCTGCAACCTGGCCGGACGGCCTGGCTCTGGTCTTGCGCTCCAGGGCGGCCGGGCTGGCCAATGCCGTGGTCACCTCCAGCAAGAACGGCCGCACCGTTCTTGCTTCGGTGGACATGACCGACCTCTTCGATGCCATCTTTGACGGCAACGACGCCGTTGACTCGGGCCTTCCGGGCAAGCCCTCCCCGGACATCTTCCTGGCTGCCGCCCGCAGGCTTGGCGTTGCCGCCCAGGAGGCGGTTGTCTTCGAGGACGCTGTCTCCGGGGTCCAGGCCGCCCGGGCCGGAGATTTCGGGCTGGTGGTCGGGGTCGACCGGGTCGGACGGGGACACGGCGAGGAGCTGCAAGCAAACGGGGCCGACCTGGTCGTGTCCGATCTGGGCCGGATCGAGCTCTCAGGGCCCAAGCCCTCTGTAGGCGGGGCGCCCCCCTCGGCCCTGGACATCCTGCCCCTGCTCCGGGAGCGGCAGTCCCGCCAGGGCCTGTCGGTTTTTCTCGACTACGACGGCACCTTGACCCCCATTGTTCCCCGGCCGGAGGACGCGGTTCTCTCCCCCTCCATGAAAAGCACCGTCCACCAGCTCAGCACCCGCGTCCCCGTGGGCATCGTCAGCGGCAGAGACCTGGCTGACGTCAAGGGCCTGGTCGGGCTGGACAGCGTGATCTACGCGGGTGACCACGGTTTCAACATCGAGACGCCCGGGAAGGGCGGCACCGGGTTCAGCCCGGCCGCGGACCAGCTGGCGGCCGTGCGCAGGGCTGCCGGCAACCTCAGGCAGCCCCTTGAGGACATACCCGGCGCCTGGCTGGAAGAGAAGACCTTCACGCTTTCGATTCATTTCCGGGAGACCCCGGAAGAACAGACAGACGCCGTGCGCAAGCTCGTCGCTGCCCAGGCTGACGAAAACGGTCTGCGCATGACTTCCGGCAAAAAGGTCTTCGAGCTTCGCCCCGGAATCGACTGGCACAAGGGCAAGGCCATCACCTGGCTCAGGCAGGAACTCGACCTGGACGGCACCTACAGCCTGTACATCGGTGACGACACCACCGACGAGGACGGGTTCGAGGCACTTGGCGACCAGGGGCTGGGCATCCTGGTCGCCGTGCAGCCCGGAAGGACCGCTGCCGGGGCACTGCTCACCGACACCGGCGAGGTGGAGCTGTTCCTGGGCAAGCTGGTCAGGCTGATCGATCAAATCAAAGGAGCACCCGCATGAGCGACTGGGCACTGACCTACGAAGGCTACCACCCCAAGCAGGAGGGCCTGCGCGAGGCCCTGACCACACTGGGCAACGGCTACTTCTGCACCCGGGGGTCCATTGCCCAGGCCCGGGACGACTCCACACACTATCCCGGGACCTACCTGGCCTGCGGGTTCAACAGGCTGACCACGGAGATAAACGGGCGCTTCATCGAGAACGAGGACCTGGTCAACCTGCCCAACTGGCTGCCCATCGACTTCCAGCTCCCGGAATGCTGCTGGTTCGACCCGCAGAAAATCACCTTTCTCGATTACCGCTTGGAGCTGGACATCAAGTCGGGGGTCCTTACGCGGACCTTTCGCATCCAAGACGAGCACAAACGCCACACCCGGGTTCGGGAGCGTCGGCTGGTGAGCATGGACAACCCCCACCAGGCCGCCATCGAGCTGGCCATCACCCCGGAAGACTGGTTCGGGCGCAGCACCGTGCGCTCCGTCCTGGACGGCACGGTGACCAACAACGGCGTGCCCCGGTACCGCGAGCTGCGCAGCCGGCACCTCGAGCCGGTCCGCCAGGAGGAGTCCGACAACGAGACCATCACCCTGTCCGTGCACACCAACCAGTCCCGCCTGGAGGTGGTGCAGTCCGCACGCACCAGGTTCTTTCTCAACGGCGAGCACATCCGCCCAAGCAGAGAAGTGCTCGCCGAGGAGGGCTGGATCGCCCACCAGGTCGAGGTGGACATGGAGGCCAACCGGTCCCTGCGTATTGAAAAAATCGTCACTTTCTTCACCTCCCGGGACCACGCCATCACCGAGCCGTGGCAGGAATCGCTCAAGCTGGCCGCCAGGTCGGGAAGCTTCGACGACATCCTGGCCTGTCACAAGCGGGTCTGGGTGCACCTCTGGAACCGGTTCGAGATCGAGTTCGAGGTCGTGCCCGACAAAAAGGGATACCAGGCTGAGATGATCCTGCGGCTCTACACCTTCCACCTGTTGCAGACCACGTCCATGAACACCATGGACCTGGACGTGGGCGTTCCCTCCCGGGGGTGGCACGGCGAGGCCTACCGGGGACACATCTTCTGGGACGAGCTGTTTATCTTTCCCACTCTCAACTACCGGATTCCGGAGATCACCCGGTCCCTGCTCATGTACCGCTACCGGCGTCTGCCGGAAGCCAAGGCCTACGCCAAAGCGGAGGGGTACCAGGGGGCCATGTACCCCTGGCAGAGCGGCTCCAACGGCCGCGAGGAGAGCCAGAAGCTGCACCTCAACCCGCGCTCGGGGCGCTGGATCCCCGACAACTCTCGCCTGCAACGCCACGTCAGCTCCGCCATCGCCTACAACATCAGCCAGTACTTCCACGTCAACGTGGACTACGAGTTCCTGCACTTTTACGGAGCGGAGATGTTTCTGGAGATCGCCAAGTTCTGGGCCTCCACCGCCGTCTGGGACCCGGGCAAGAGGCGCTACGTCATCGAAGGTATCATGGGGCCTGACGAGTTCCACGACGCCTACCCGGATGCCGACAAACCGGGCCTGAACAACAACGCCTACACCAACGTCATGGCCTCCTGGGTGCTGCACGAGGCCGGCCGTCTTTTCGACCTCCTGGCCGAGGAGCGCCAGGACGATCTCAAGAGCAAGCTCGGGCTGACCAAGAAGGACATGGACAAGTGGCCCAGAATCGCAGCCAAGCTGTACGTCCCCTTTCACGACGACGGCATCATCAGCCAGTTCGAGGGGTATGAGGAACTGGAGGAGCTGGACTGGGAGGGCTACCGGGAGAAATACCACGACATCCAGCGCCTGGACCGCATCCTGGAGGCCGAAGGGGACACGGTCAACAAGTACAAGGCCTCCAAGCAGGCCGACGTGCTCATGCTCTTCTACCTGTTCACCGCGGAGCAGCTCGGAAATATATTCGAGCGCCTGGGATACGAGCTTCAGCCCGACACCATCCCCAAGAACATCGACTACTACCTGGCCCGGACCTCCCACGGCTCCACCCTTTCCAGCGTGGTCCACGCCCGTGTCCTGGCCCGTTCCAACCGGGCCGGCTCCTGGAAGCTCTTTCGCCAGGCCTTGCGCAGCGACGTGGAGGACATTCAGGGCGGCACGACTCCCGAGGGCATCCATGTCGGGGCCATGGCCGGCACCGTGGACATCATCCAGCGGGGCTACACCGACATCGAGCCCAGGGAGGGGGTGCTGCATTTCAACCCGGCCCTGCCCATCGAGCTGGACCGGCTGCGGCTGCGCATCCGTTACCGCGGCCACTCCCTGGTGGTGACCGTGACCTCGGAAGAGCTGATCGTGACCGCCAAGCGCACCGCGGGAAAACCCATCAAGGTCGCCTACGAGGAGGACATGGTCGAGCTCTGCGCCGGGGAATCCAAGACCTGGGGCCTCAAACAAAGCTCCGTCAGCACGGCCGAGGCCAGCTAAAGGACGGCAATCCGCCTCACCCCCGCTGCCTGGGAGGGCCTGCCACGGACTTCCCGTTTCTGCTGATCACGGGCCGCCCGGGGCTTGCATTCCCTTGAAACCCGGCCTACACCACGGCCCATGCACGGGGTATACGAACACCACCTGACTGTAGCGCCTGAGGATCTGGACACCAACGGCCACGCCAACAACGTGGAGTACGTGCGCTGGATGCAGGACGCGGCAGTGCACCATTCCGATTCCATTGGCGGAACTGCGGCCACCCTGGCCCAAGGAGCCACCTGGGTGGTGCGCGCCCACCGCATCGAGTACCTGCGGCCCGCCTTTGCCGGGGAAGGGATCCTGGTCCTGACCTGGGTGGCCACCCTGCGCCGGGTCCGTTCCCTCAGGCGGTACCTGATGGTCCGGCATAGGGGCCGGGAAATCCTGGCCAGGGGGGAAACCGACTGGGTCTTCGTGGACCGGTCCACCGGACGCCCCCGCTCCATCCCGCCCGAAGTTGCCGACCACTATGTGCTGATCGATGAAAAGGACGCGCCCGACGGATTCTGAACCCTCACCCGTCCCCTCTCCCGCAGCAGCCCTCCAAACGCAACAACGCAGGAACTGCCGCAATTCCAGGGTTCTTCGACGGCTCACCATCGTCATCCCGGACTCGCCTGCCCCGGCGTAGCTTAAGCGGAGAGGGGATCCG
>CAZUBS010000063.1:0-8513 GCA_964618595.1 uncultured Desulfohalobiaceae bacterium | reverse complement strand
CCCTGAAGGCGGGCCAGACGTTCGTGCTGGACGCCGCCATGGACAAGGAGGCCGGGCACGACCCGGCCGTGGGCGGCGACTACGCGCGACTGAGCCGGGCCGTCACCCCCTGGCCCGGGGGCTATTTTTTCTGGCACGGTCCGGACAGGAAGGCCCCCCTGCGTCTGACCGTCTTTCCGGGAAGGATCGGTCCAGACCTGGAGCAGGAAGCTGCCCCCGCCACCTTCCTGGGCCTGGTCGAGGACCGGCTGGCCGTGGCCTGCCGGGACAGGATCTACCTTCTCGACCGGATCCAGCCCGCCGGGGGAAAACCCCTCATGGCCAAGGAGTTCGTCTGCGGCTTTCTCAGCCGCTGCTCCACCTAGGGGGGCTGAAGGCCCTTGTTGCAACCACCTGGGAATACGGTACCATCTGAGCCGGAAACCCCTGGGAACGCGATGAAACCGCCACAACGCAACAAGACGTTCGACAGCATCGAACGAGAGATCCGCGACTCTTACGACAGCCGCAAGCGCCTGTTCATCGGGCTCATCATCGGCACATCGACCCTGGTCTGCCTGCTGCTTGTGGCCCTGTGGGTCGTGCCTTATGTGGGGCTGGCCAACATCCACCCCTGGGCGTCCTGGGTCCTGGGCCTGGTGGTGGTCGTGCTCATCGTGCTCATTGCCTGGGCCGCCCTGGCCCTGGTGCTGAACATCCTGTTCTCCAGGCCGGTCCTGTTCTCCCGCAGGCTGCGGGGGGTGACCATCAAGCTCTTTCTCCCGCTCATGACCCTTGTGGGCCGGCTGGCCGGGATTTCCAAGGAACGGGTCCGCTCCTCTTTCATCAAGGTCAACAACGAGCTGGTCCACTCCGAGGCCACCCGCTACGCACCGGACAAAATCCTGCTGCTCATGCCCCACTGCCTGCAGAACAGCCGGTGCAAGTTCCGGCTGACCTACAACATCAACAACTGCAAACGGTGCGGCGAGTGCCCCATTGCGGGTTTGCTCGAGCTGCGGGACCTTTACGGCGTGCACCTGGCCATTGCCACCGGGGGGACCATCGCCCGTCGCATCGTGGTCCAGACCCGACCCAGGCTCATCCTGGCCGTGGCCTGTGAACGCGACCTGGCCAGCGGCATCCAGGACACCTACCCCATCCCTGTCTTCGGGGTGCTCAACGAGCGGCCCTTTGGTCCCTGCCTGGACACCTGTGTGGCCCTGGACCGCGTTGAATGGGCCCTGCACCAGTTTATCCGGCCCGGAGACCTTCCCCCTGCACGGCACAGTGTCCCCTAGCCAGGCACCGATTCCCCCCGCCAGGGCCGCAGCCCTCGGCACCCTGCAGGACATTCTGGGGGGGGCCGACCTGCAGGCCGCCCTGGACACGACACTGGAAGCGTCCCGAATGGACAGCCGCGACGCCGCCCTGGCAACCGAGCTCGTCTACGGGACATTGCGCTACAAAGGCCGCCTCGACTTCATCCTGTCCCTGTTTTTGCACCAGAAAAAGAAGGTCCAGCCGGATCTGCTCCTGGTCATGGAGACGGCTGCCTACGAGATCCTGTTTTTGGACCGGGTGCCGCGGCGTGCTTCCGTCAACTGGGCCGTGGAGCAGGTCAAGGCCCGGAAGGGCAAAGGCCCTGCCGGCCTGGTCAATGCGGTCCTGCGCCGGGTCTCGGAGCTGAACGAGGATGTCCACAGCGAGGATTTCTACCGACGAAGGACCCGGACCCTGACTGGTTTGCTGTCGGCCCGGTACTCCTGCCCTCTTTGGCTGGCCGAGCTGTGGTGCTCGGCCTACGGTGAAAAGAGGGCCCGCGAGCTTTTGCGTGCAGGGCTGTCAGCCCCACCTGTGGGCCTGCGCTTCAACTGGTCCCGACAAGAGGCCCGTGGTCTGTACCGTCACGCAGCAGCCTCGGCCCCCTTGTCAGGGGGGGCACACGGGGTCGGATTTTATGGGCCGGTTCCCGGGGAGCTGGGCAGAGCCCTGGAGCAGGGGCTGGTCTCCCGCCAGAGCCTGGCCGTGCAGGAAGCCATGCAGGCTTTCAGGCCCGGAAGCTGGTCCCCACCGGTCTGGGACGCTTGCGCCGGAAGGGGCGGCAAGTCCTGCCTGCTCGGCGAGCAGGGGCTGGACCCCATCTGGGCCAGCGACAGCAACCTCCCCAGGCTCAAGGGTCTGACAGGTGAGCAGGACCGGCTGGGCTTGCCGGGCATCCTGGTGTTCGCCGCCCGGGCCGACGCGTCTCCCTGCCTGAAATCCCAGCCCCGCACCATCCTGGTGGACGCCCCCTGCAGCGGGCTCGGGGTGCTCAGCCGCCGTCCGGACATCAAGTGGAAACGCCGGGAAGCGGACATCGCCCGCCTGGCCGGGCTGCAGTCCAAAATCCTCGATCAGGCCTGGCTGCTGCTCCCCCCGGGCGGCCGCCTGGTCTACCTGACCTGCACCCTCAGCCCTCAGGAGAACGAGCAGCAGCTGGCCAGGCTCCTGGGCATGCACGGCAGGGACCGGCTGGAACGGGAGTGGCACACCCCCTTTGACGCACCTCTTGGAGAGTTCCTCTACGGCTTCAGCCTGCTCAAAGGCTGAACCCGGTCCCCCCTTCTTTTCATCCTCAGAAAATATGCTACCGTGGAACGCATGTCCCAACCTCGCTTCCTTACCCGATAAAAAAAGGAGAACCTCATGGCTCGCAAACACATTCTCATGCTGGCGGCCGACGGCGTTCAGGACCAGGAGTTTTCCGAGCCCCTCCGGACCCTCGAGGAGGACGGTCACCAGGTGGATGTGGCCGCTCCGGACAAGGGCACCATAACCGCCAAGAGCGGGGCCACATTCCAGGCTCCCTTCTCACTGGCCGAGATTCTGGAAAGAGGTCTCAAGGGCTATGACCTGCTGCTGCTGCCGGGTGGCAAGGGGCCGGAAGTGCTCATGCACAAAAATTCAGCCCTGGAGATCGTCGAGGCCTTTCAGGCGGCGGGCAAGCCCATTGCGGCCATCTGCCACGGCACCCTGCTTTTGGCCCGGGGGGCTGACATCCAGCACAGGAGCATCGCTTCCCCCGCGGGGCTTTCCGAGGAGATCCGGGGCGGCGGCGGGATCTGGAAAGACCAGAGCGTGGTGGTGGACAAAAACTTCATCACCTCCCGCGGCCCTGACGACATCCCGGACTTTCTGCGCGAGATCCAAAAAGCCCTGTCCTGATCCCGTCCGGGCAGACCAGGTTACCACGGGCTCAATCGCTGAGCGATCCCCGGAAGCCTTCCCAGGACCGGATGCCGAGCTCTTCAGCCAGTGACGCCACCTCGTCAACCAGGGAAAAAACCGTGTCCGGGCGCATGAAGTTGGCCGTTCCCACCTGCACGGCATGGGCCCCGACCAGGATGAACTCGAGCACGTCCTCGGCCGTGGTGATGCCCCCAAGGCCCACCACTGGAATGTCCACGGCACGGCAGACCTGATGGACCATGCGCAGGGCCACCGGCTTGATGGCCGGCCCTGACAGTCCGCCCACCACATTGGCCAGCCTGGGGCTGCGGCTGCGGATGTCCACGGCCATGCCCGACAGGGTGTTGATCAGCGAGATCACGTCCGCGCCGGCGTCCTGCACCGCCCTGGCGATGCAGGTGATGTCGGTGACGTTGGGGGAGAGCTTGACCAGCACCGGCAGCCGCCCCGCCCGCCTCTTGACCTCGCGGGTCACCGCCCCGGCCATGGACGGGACCTGCCCGAACTGGACCCCGCCCTGGCGCACATTGGGGCAGGAGATGTTGACCTCCAGCGCAGCCACCCCTTCCTGGTCGCACAGGACCGCTGCCAGCTCGCCGAACTCCTGCTCGGTCTGGGCATAGAGGTTGACGATGACAGCTGTCTCCCTCCAGGGAAGCAGGGGCAGCTTGTGCTCCACAAAAGCCCTCACACCGATGTTCTGCAGCCCGATGGCATTGAGCATGCCGCAGGGGGTCTCGGTTATCCTGGGCAGGGGGTTGCCGCGACGGGGCTCAAGGGACAGCCCCTTGACCACCAGCCCGCCCAGGCGTGACAGGTCGCCGTAGGGGGTGAACTCCAGCCCGTAGCCAAAGGTGCCGGAGGCCGTGATCACCGGGTTTTTGAGCTGCACGCCCGCCAGGTCGACGCTGGTATCCATGGTGCGGCCCTTGCTCATGGCAGCCTGACCTCATCCGCCCAGAACACGGGCCCCCGGGTGCAGGTCTGAACAAGCTCCCCCCGGGAGTCCTGGACCACGCACCCCAGACAGGCACCGACCCCGCAGGCCATGCGGTTTTCCAGGGACAGCTGCGTCCTGATCCCCGTGGACAAGGCCAGGCGCTGCACAACGCCAAGGAAGGGAGCCGGGCCGCAGGCCAGGACCAGACCGTTCGGGGGCATGGAGGAAAACCGCTCCTTAAGGACCAGGACAAAATCCTCGATGTCGGACTGGGTTGTCTGTCTGAGGGCCTGGGCCTCGATGGAGCTGGAAAAGAACGCAAAAGGATAGTCGGCAAGATCCAGGCGATGGCCGAGCAACAGGGCAACCTGGTCCGGGCTGGGGTGACGCCTGACCAGCCCCACAAAGGGGGCGATGCCGATCCCCCCCGCCAGGAGCAGGGTTGGCGTCCCGGCCGGGACATGGAAGCCGTGCCCCAGCGGTCCCCAGACCGTGACCCGGTCACCGGGGCGCAGCCCGGCCAGCAGGCTGGTTCCACGGCCCATGACCTGGATGAACAGGCGCAGGGAGCTTTCGTCCAGGTCGCTTATGGAGAAAGGGCGCGGCCAGACCGGATCCCTGCCCCAGCCCGAGGGGCGGACCATGATGAACTGGCCCGGCTGCCACTCCCAGTCAACCGGCTCCAGGTGCAGGTGAAAGAGCCCTTTTGTTCCTTCGGCGCTGTTGTGCAGCACCTCCAGGTCCACGCAGGCCGGATTGTGACCCTGACCCGGCCCGGGCCCGTCCTGGTGCGAGGCATCCACTATCTGTCCCCCCCGGGGTTGGAACCGTCTTCAGTCTTCAGGGCTTCGGCCAGGAGCTCTCCCTGCCGCCCCCCCCCGGCCATGCGGGCCAGCTCACCAACGATCTGCTGCTTGTCCAGCTGCACGCAACGGGTAAAGGTCAGGCCGTCCACCACCTCCTTGCTGACCCGGAAGTGGCGACCGGCCAGGGAGGCCAGCTGGGGCCAGTGCGAGACCAGGATGACCTGCTGCCGCCGGGACAGCTCCTGCAACCGCTCGCCCACCCGCCCCAGCAACAGCCCGCCGATTCCGGCGTCCACCTCGTCGAACAGCAGCGTGGGGAGGTCCGCTTCGGACTGCAACCCCACCAGGGCCAGTAAAAAGCGTGACAGCTCCCCCCCCGAGGCTATCTGGTCCAGGGGCTGCGGTGGATGGCCCGGGTTGGGCACCCACATCAGCCTGGCCCGCAGCTCCTCGATCCCCGGGCTGAGCTGAACCGGAAAAAGCTCGAACAGCACGGAGACGTGCTCGGAAAACCCCAGGGATCGCAGCTCCTGCTCGAGGCGTTTTTTCATCCTCCCGGCCGACTGCTCCCGCATGGTGTTGAGCTGCGCAACGACCTCACCGAGCTCTTGCTTCACTGCGGCCTCTTCCCGCTCCAGCTGGGTGAGCTGCAGCTGGCACTCGTCCAGGAAGGACAGGTTGGCCTCCACCTCGGACTGGAGACGCCCGATGTCCGAGAGGGACTTCCCCAGCCTGCGCTTGAGCTGGGCCAGCTGCCACAACCTGGCCTCGACCTTCTCCAGCTCCTTCTCCCAGTCCTGCGGCAGGGGAAGCCGCCGCAGATCTCTGTCCAGCTCGGACAGGACATGACGGCACCCTTCCAGGGCTTCGGCTTGCCCCCCAAGGTCGTGACCTGCCTCCACCAGACCGTGGAGTGATTTTTCAAGGGCCACGACACGGTCGTACAGCCCTTCCTCGGGGCCATGGAGCAGATCCAGGCTGCGCTGCAGGCTCTCCTGGGCCTGAGACTGGTTCTGGAGCTGCCGCCGCCTGGCTTCCAGCTCCTCCTCTTCACCCGGCAGCGGGTCCACCCTGGCGATCTCCTTGTGCTGGTACTCCAGGTAGTCCCGTTTCTCGGCCAGCCCGGCCGCCTTCTCCTGAAGGGATTCCTTGCGTTTGACCACCCCCCGCAATCCCTCCAGGCAGGTGCTCCTGGTCCTGAGAACTTCGGCGGGCAGGCTGCTGTCCAGAATGCTGGTGTGGTAGCCCGGCTTGAGCAGCCGCTGCTGGGCATGCTGGCTGGTGTGGATGACCAGCCTGGGTTTGAGCTCCCGGATCCGTTCCTGGGAGCTCAGACCGTCATTGACGAAGACCCTGCTTCTCCCGCTGGAAGCGGTCAGCTCGCGCCGGAGCACGATTTCCTCGTCCTCCAGCACGAAGATGGCCTCCACGCTGGCCTTGTCCTGATCCGGGCGCACCAGCTCCGGTCCCAGCTTGTCGCCGAGAATGAAGTCCAGGGCCCTGAGGATGAAGGATTTGCCGGCCCCGCTCTCTCCGGTGAGCACGTTGAGGCCGGAATGGAACTCCAGCTCCATGTCCTGGATGAGGGCCAGATTGCGGATGCGCAGAAATTCGAGCATGTTCCCCGGTTCAGTGGAGTTGGAGCTTCTTGAGGGCCAAGGCAAGGGTCCCGCTCGGGTCCATGCCTGAGAGAAGCCTGTAGAAGCGTTGCTCCTCCCCCTTGCTGCAGGCGGCGTCGTGTGCTGCAAGGGCCTCTTCCAGACCCTGCCTGATCCTGAATATCCGAAGATTGACCATAGCAAGTTCGAGACCGTCCCGCCAGTTGTCCGGGGCGCGCATGGTCAGGCTTGACAGCAGCCCCATCCTGAGCTGCTCCGTGCCCCTGACCGTGGCCAGCAGCCCGTTCATCTGACGCTGCACCCGGAGGCTTTCCGGCCATTTTACATGGGCTGACAGCAGGCACTCGAATGCGGCAGCGGGGATATGTATCTTGGGGTCGAAAACAAAGCCTGGACGGAGGGTCCGGTCGAGGCGCACAAGCTCCCGGGACCAGGCCAGATAGATCTCCAGCGGATCGGCCACCGGGGGGTGCTTGCTCTTCTGGGACCTGGCCTGGCGGTACCAGAACTGCCGCGCCAGATCAAAGGATCCGAGCTGCAGGGCCGCCATGGACCCGGCCAGGTTGACCCGCCACTCCTTCTGGCTCTCTTTCCCGGCCAGGATTCTTACCAGCAGGGTCTTTGTCTCGTCCGAGCCCCGCAGCCGCAAGGTCAGTGCAATCGCTGCTGCCAGCACCTCCGGGGCAGGGAGATGGTGCGTCAGGTCGGCCAGCAGGCGCTCCCCCTGCAGGTTCAAGCGACCGGCCTGCAAGAGCTCGAAGCGGGTCAGGGGCAAGCCGGCCCGACCCCTTGTCCCTGCCCCGCCTCCCGCAGGACAACCGGCCGCAAGGTCGAGCAGGCGTTCTGCCCGGTGGCTGGGGAGGTGCTCCCTGTGGATGCGATCCCGTGCGGCCGCACCGATGCGGCGCATCCTTTCGGGCATGGACAGCGCCTGACTGAGGATTTGCTTCAGCTCCAAGGCGTGGTCGTAGACCAGTATTTCTCTTCCTTGTTCGAACAGGGGTTCCAGGTCCTGCCCCAGCCTCTGGCAGACCACGACGCACCCACAGGAGGCCGCCTCAAAGGTGCGGAAGTTGACCTCCCCCAGGATGGATTCGTTGGGGGCCAGGAGCGTGTCGGCGTAAACCGCGACCATGTCTTTGAAGGGGAGCTCCTGGTGGATGGGGGTGCCGAACTCCTGGCTGAGAAAGGCGGTGAAGGCCTGCCGCACCGGTCGGTGACTGGTGACCCGCCCCACGAACGAGGTCTTGAAACGCCGCCTGCTCCATGGGGTCCAGGCATGGTCGAACCCGAACCAGGGCAGCCAGGCCACCCTGGGAAGACCCAGGGAGTGCAACCGTGAGACCCAGCTCTGCTGCGTGGTCAGGACCAGGTCGAAAAGCCTGCCGTAGGGAAGCTGCCAAAAGCTGTTCAGGTGGGTGTCGATGGACCAGAACACCCTGGGGCAGGAAATCGCCTCCAGCCCCTGGAGCAGGGTCCTGGGGCCCAGCCTTTCCTGTTGCACGACCAGGTCGGGGGCAAAACCCTGCTCGGAAAGGGCGGTGTCCAGGTCGAAAAACCCTGGCCCGGGGCGCAGGCTGAGCACCTCGTGACCCAGCTCCCTGAAGGCGGTGTCCAGTGAGCAGTCCACGGAGCAGATGCGCACTGTCTATCCCTCCGGATCCTCGTTCCTGTTCTGTGTTGGTGCCAGGCGAAGGTGTTGCTGCACGGAGTCTCTCCCGATTGAGCGGCACAGTGACCCAATTCCCCGTGCAAGGCAAGATGCACCTTGCCGGATCCCGTTCAGGGGTCCTGCGTGACTACCAGCGTTGAGCTTCAAACTCCCCCCCTCCCCCTATTGACAGAACCGGGCAGGCTTATATATGTGTTCTGCTTCGTGCCGAGGGGCTGTAGCTCAGTTGGGAGAGCGCTTGAATGGCATTCAAGAGGTCGTGGGTT
>CAZUBS010000062.1:2621-8628 GCA_964618595.1 uncultured Desulfohalobiaceae bacterium | reverse complement strand
ACCTGAACTCGACCAGAGCCCTGGCTTCGCTGCGCACCCCCTCTTCCCCCACGTCGTTCTGCCGGCGCCGGCCTTCGGCCACGCAATCGAGCCTGGGGTAGAAGCGGGATTTGATGACCTCGATGTCCTGCTCCACGGCCTGGATGTTCTTCCGGGCAACTTCCAGCTGCGGGTTTTCCGCAAGGCCGATGTCCAGGGCCTCCTCGAGGGTCATGGGCAGATACCGGGAGGGAATGTCGGGAAGGACGAAGCGCTGGACCTGATCATCGGCCAGGTCCACGAAATAAACAGCCCGGAAACGGTTCACGGCATTGACGAGCTCACCCTCCAGGGAGACCCGCCGGGCATTGGCTCCGGAGAGCTGGGACTTGGCCTGCAGAACATCCGAGGAAAGACCGGCCCCCCTCTCGACCAGGGACTCCTCGATACCGGTCTGGCGCATGATGTTCTCCTCGCTGCGCCTGGCATAGCCGAGCTGCTGGTGGGCCCTGTAAACCTGAAGGTAGGCTCCAACGCCTTGACGCATGATCTCCTGGGTCACGGCCTGGAGGTTGAAGTCGGATTGCTCGAGAACTGCCCGGGCGCGGCCGATGGTTCCACCGGTCTGCCCGAAATCATAGAGAAGCTGCCGGAGCTGCAGGGTCTGGACATTCTTCCACTCCGAGCTGTGGTCCTCCCCCGTGGTTTGCCGGTCCGCAAAGTCGATGTGCTCATAGCCGGCGTCTGCAGTCAGGTCCAAACGGGGCAACCAGCCGGACCGGGCTTCTTTGAAACCGTATTCCGATGACTGGAGCCTGGCGGCGGCGGCCTGGATACGGTCGCTGCTGGAGACCAGCTCCGGCACGAAATCTTCCAGGGTCAGCGGCGACGCCCCCTGCGGCAAGGGGCTGACGGGTTCGTCGATTTCGGCTGTCCCGGCGGGAAGTGCGCCCAGGACCAGGAGGAGGGACGTGAACCAGCCACAGAGAAGAAAACTGAAACGGTGCCTCTTCATAGGACCTGCCCCGGGTTGAGGGTTGGACCAGTGCGATACGCAGATCGACGCCAGCGTGAGAAGTGCTGGATTCCCTCCAGCGCCGGGCAGGAAATCCAGGGTTTGAGAACAGTTCCGGGTGGTGCTGCACATGGCTGCACGACTCACAGTGTTGGTTCTTTGGTGTGGTGGTACCATGGGAGAGGTAACAGATAGGTAACAGGTTTGGTGTTTGCTGGAGAAAAACCGGTGGGACAATGAATTGGTGAAGGTGGGCCGGGTCTGTATTTTTCTGGCAGGGGCGCGTGGCATGCGCCCTCTTGTGGCGGGGAGGGGGTGATCGTGCGGACCTGCCGCGTCTTACGAGCCTTTGGCCTGTTTGAGCAGACGGCGCAGGGTGGGGCCGGGGGTGGTGGAAAGCTCCCGACGGAGCATGTCGGTTGCCTGGTGATAGACAACCACGGCGTTGGAAGGAAATCCAAGCCCGATGTAGGCGCGCATCAGGGCGGCATGAAGCTCTTCATTGAGCGGTTCCATTTCCAGGGCCCGGGAGAGGTAGGGAAGGGCAGCCCCGCTGCGTTCCGGGTGCCGGCACAGCCTGGACAGGGCCAGCACCCCGCGCAGATACTTGCGCCGGAGGGTCTCCCGGTGGCGGACGATCCAGGGCAGGCTCTCAAGGGGGAGGAAGTCGTCCTGGTAGAGGTCGAGCCCCAGCTGCAGCAGCTTGAAATCGCCTTGCTGCATGGCGGTTCCAAGTGCGTTGTCAAAGAGCAGGGTATCCACACAGCAGGTTTCCTGGAGCAGCGAGACCCTGCGGTGACGCACGACGAGCCAGCGGTGTTTTGCAGGACTGTCCCCGGGTCCGATTTTTCGCAGCCTCGACAAGGCCATCTTGCAGCTGTGCATGCCCATGTCGCCTTCGGCCTCTGGCCAGAACAGGTCCAGCAGGATGTCCAGCGGAACCTTGCTGCCCCCGTGTACCACGATGGCAGCCAGGAGCATCTTGGACTGGTGGCTGCGCCAGTGGCGGTCGTAGATGACCTGGTCCCCGATCCTGAGCCAGAGCGGCCCGAACATCCTGATCTCGACCAGGGGGTCGGATCGGGCGCTGACAGGATCCGGAGCAAGGTCCCGCTTGAGCCGGAGCAGGAACTCCGGTCCGTGCAGCAGGGTGGGCAACCGTTCATTCCGGGGCAGGAGCTGCTCACCCTTGCGCACCATGGACCGCGCATGGTCCTTGCGGCCGATGGCGTGCAGGACCCGAGCTGCCTCGAAGCGGGCTGAGGCGCTCAGGCTTGCAAAGCCCTTGTCCGCCCAGTGCAGGGACCGGGGAAGCAGGTGCCTGAGGGCGGATATGGGCGAACCCTGCCGGGCCAGGGACTGTCCGGTCACCAGATCGACCAGGTAGGTGAGTTGACGGCTGCCGCAAACCGCAGCGAGCTGTCCGGCCAGGCGGGCGTGGGAATCGGCCAGGGCGCAGCGTCTTTCCGTTATGGCAGTCCGGGCCAGCAGCAGGTGGGTGCAGGCCTGGAAGAAATCGTTGCGCAGCGGCACTGCCCAGGTCAGGACCTTGTCCGCATACTCCCGGACGCCGGACCGGTTTTTTGTGAGCACGTGAAGCTGCAAAAGGTGCACCAGGGTCAGCAGGCGCAGGGTGATGGGGAGCCGGGCAAATCCCGTATCTTGCTCGATGGCCCCGATCATGCGCCCGGCACGCTGAAAATCCCCCTGCATCAGGCGCAGCAACCCGAGAAAGAGGTCGTGGCGCACCCGCAGTGTGCGGGGAATGCGGTTGTTCCTGAAAAAAGGCCTGACGCACAGCATCGCAACCTCGAAGCGGGACGGATCGCCGCTCCAGAGACAGACCGGCCCCCCGAGAAGCCTGGCATGGATTTCCAGGGAAGGGGAGTCCGCCTCCCTGGCCCATTCCACTCCCGTGTCGAGATCCTGAGCAGCAGTGTTCAGGTCGCCATCCACAACCATGTCCTTCAAGGCCCGGCGCAGAACCAGGGCGGCGCGGGCCCGGAATGACACTCCCGTTGCCCTGTTGAGCAGCCCCCGGGTCCGGTCGCACCAGAGCTCGAAGCGCTGCAGCGAATGACCCGAGCTCCACACCGCGTCTTGAACGGCTACCGCAGCAGCAGCGGCACTTTCAAAGTCATTCGTGGACTGAAAGTGCTCCCACCACGTTGTGACATCGGCAAGCTGAAACGGGGTTTCGGTCACACAGAGGAGAAATCGTACCCGCTCCGGAAGGTCGACATGGGAAGGGGCCTGTTGCAGGGGGTGGAGATGGTTGCGCAGGGTTTCGAAGTTCAGGTCAAACCACCACTTCAGGCATTCATTTTCCAGGGCGGAACAATAGCCTTCCCAGTCCTTGTTGACGAAGAGGGTGTCAAAGGGGGGGGCGAGGCTGCCGGGTGCTTGGTTCTGTGAGACGCTCATGGCTTTACGGGACGGGCAGTTGCGCTTCAGCCTGCAAGAGGGCATTCCCTGCGTCGTGGCCTGAGGCCAACACTACTTTGGTCACGTTGCTATTTTACTGACCTGCGATTTTATACTACGTTCGCATTGCCAAGTAAATTCGATTATCTTAGTCGAAAATAGAGTAAATGTAATACATGTCCTGTTGTTCCATTTTCGGTCTACGGTATCAGTGAAAAATGGCGCAGGGGTGCCTGTTGATTTTTTCGCAACTGTCGTTCTGTTTTTGGTACTGATTGATTAATTTACCTGGTAAGCCGCTGGTATCCGTGGAATATGTTTCTTCCGGCAGAAGTTCTCCATCTTCTAATGAGACACTGAGCTATGTTGGGTCTGACACGGACAATTGCCTTGGTCCGCAACCGCGGCATCATTCTTCTGGCAGGGCTGGCCATCCTGGCCGGGCTGGTGCTGCTGTACGTGTTTCAGCCCAGCCTGTTCGTCTACCTCGACCACAAGATCTATGATCAGCTGCTCAGGGGACGATCCCCTGCAGCCCCTGCCGGCGTGGTCCAGATCGTGGATATCGATGAGCAAAGCCTTGCGGCCTACGGCCAGTGGCCATGGCCCCGCTACCGCCTGGCCATGCTCCTGGCAAGGATCCAGCAGGCCGGGGCCGCGAGCATCGGTCTGGACATTCTTCTGGCCGAGCCGGACAGGACTTCGCCGGAGTTGCTCGTCGACGATCTCAAACGCGATCTGGGACTGGACGTGCACTTGCAGGGGCTGCCGCCTGATCTGGACAACAACGACGAGGTCCTGGGCAACGTCCTTGCCTCGGGACCCTGCGTGCTGGGCTATTACTTCGACTTTCGGGAGGCTCCCGGCGAGGGTGGATCGCCACCGCCCAAGGGCCTCACCCCGTTGAACACGTCCTACTCAAGGGCCAAGAACGCCGCCCCTCCACCTTACCCGTTCCTGGAACCAGCCGGTGTGGTCCCCCCCCTGGACGTTTTGAGCAAACGGTCCCGGTCAGGGTTCTACAACACCATTACGGACGAAGACGGCATTATCCGTCGGGTGCCGCTGCTCGTCTCCTGGCGTGGCAACATCTATCCGAGCCTGTCCCTGGCGACATTGATGCAGGCTCTGGGAACGGAGAACGCCCTGGTCAAGGTCTCGGCTTCCGGGCCGGAGGAACTCCGGTTGGCCGGGAAGCTGCTCATTCCCATCAACCGGCAGGGACTGTTTCTCATCAACTACCGCGGGGGTGCACGGACCTTCCCCTATGTCAGCGCCTCCGACGTGCTGGCTGGAACGGTCCCACCGGAGACGTTTCAAGGCAGGATCGTGCTTGTCGGCACCTCGGCTGCAGGGCTTTTCGACCTCAAGGCCACGCCTTTCGGACCCAATACACCCGGGGTCGAAGCTCACGCCACGGTCATCGACAACATCATGCAGCAGGACTTCATCATTCGCCCGGACTGGGCCCCCGGCCTGGAGATCACGGTCATGCTCCTGGCAGGCGCTGCGACCGTGCTGCTCATCACCTGGACCCGCGCAATCTACCTGATCCTGCCCATGGCTGCTCTGTTCTACGGCCTGTGGTGGGGAGCCGAGCATGCCATGCGCACCCAGCGCCTGTTCGTATCGCCCCTGTACCCGTATCTCGGGGTGGGCCTGATCTTCATGGTACTGACCTTTCTCAAGTTCCTGTCTGAGGAGCGGCAGCGCCGGTATATCCACAACGCCTTTTCCCACTATGTCGCGCCCAGCGTGGTGACCCAGATCATGCGCACTTCAAAGGGTCTGACCCTGAGCGGCGAGGAAAAGGACGTGACCATCCTCTTTTCCGACATCCGCAGCTTCACCTCGCTGTCCGAGACCCTCACCCCGAACCAGGTCACCGAGTTCCTCCACGCCTACCTCACGCCCATGACCAGGATCGTGACCAGACACAAGGGAACAGTGGACAAGTTCATCGGGGACGCCGTCATGGCCTTCTGGAACGCCCCCCTGGACCTGGCCGACCACCCCTGCCTCGCCCTGCAGGCCGGACTGGACATGGTCGCGGAGCTGGATCGTCTCAACCAGGACTTCCAGGAGCGGTTCGGGTTTACCATCCGCATCGGCATCGGCATCCACACCGGGCTGGTCCGGGTGGGGAACATGGGCTCGGAGGACCTCTTCGACTACACCCTGATCGGTGACAACGTGAACCTGGCCTCCCGCCTGGAAGGGCTGACCAAGTACTATGTGCAGCAGTTGGTGGTCTCCGAGGACGTGCAGCGGGCCTGCCGTGACCGGTTCACCTTCCTGGAGCTGGACCGGGTAAGGGTCAAGGGACGTAAGCAGCCCATCACCATCTACACCCTGCGGGAGATGGACGACCGTGCTGATGCCGAGCTGCTCGCCCTGCACGCCCGGGCCATGGAATGCTACCGGCAGGGCGACTTTGCTCAGGCAGCACTACTGTTCCAGGAACTGCAGCAGGCCAGTCCGGAGCAGTACTGCTACCGCTTGTTCCAGGAACGCTGCCGAACCCTGATCCAGACCCCGCCGGAGGGGGAGTGGGACGGGGTGTTCAAGCACACGGAGAAGTGAGGCGTG
>CAZUBS010000062.1:0-2521 GCA_964618595.1 uncultured Desulfohalobiaceae bacterium | reverse complement strand
CCCGCCGGAGGGGGAGTGGGACGGGGTGTTCAAGCACACGGAGAAGTGAGGCGTGCGGAGGGAGGGGTGAGATGAGGAGGGTAGAGTTGGACAGTGGATCCGTGGGGAGGAAAGATGTTGGGGCGATTATTCTGTAGGGGCACGTTGCACGTGCCCTTCTTCGAAAAGGGGACGATGTGCGCCCCTGACAAAGTCTAACGACGCACCATCGGAGCAGGCATGCGTATCGTCTTCATCCACCCCAACTTTCCGGCCCAGTTCAGGCACCAGGCAGCGGCGCTGGGCCGGGATCAGGGCAACCGGGTGGTCTTCGTGACCCAGAACGAGCGACCGGAATGGGTCATACCCGGGGTGCACAAGCTGGTCTGCCCCAAGGCGGAGGAGGGGGGCGAGGATGTCCCGTCACCCCCGGGGGGTCTGGACAAGACCCTGAAGAACGGCAGCCTGGTGCTCAAGGCCCTTCTGGGGTTGCGTCGGAAAAGGTTTGTCCCAGACCTGGTGGTCGGGCACTCCGGTTGGGGCACCACTCTTTATGTCAAGGAGGCCTTCCCGGACGTCCCGTTCATGGGGTATTTTGAATGGTTTTATGATCCCGGTGGACCCGATGCCCGCTTTGATCCCTCGGAACCGTTGACGATTGCGGGCGCAGCCAATCTCAGGGTCAAGAACTTCCCCATCCTGACCGACCTTGCCGGCTGCAGCCACGGCACGACCCCCACCAGGTGGCAGAAGCAGCAGATCCCCCGGGAGTTCCACACCAAGCTGTCCGTGGTGCACGACGGTGTGGACACCATGTATTTCACCCCGGGAAACGGGGGGGCATTGGATCTCCCCGGGGTGGATTTGAGCGGGGCCGGGGAGATCGTGACCTACGCAACCCGCGGCATGGAACCCTATCGGGGGTTCCCGCAGTTCATGGAAGCCGCCGCGACAATTTTGCAGAAGCGACCATCGTGTCACGTGGTCGTGGCCGGCTCGGACCGGGTCTGTTACGGGAAAAAGCTTCCAGGCGGCGCAACGTACAAGCAGCAGGCCCTGGATTCCTTTCGGGGGGACCGTGAACGCCTGCATTTCACCGGCTCCCTTCCCTACGGCCAGTACAAGTCCCTGCTGCAGGCCTCCTCTGTGCACGTCTACCTGACCCGCCCCTTCGTGCTCTCCTGGTCGCTGCTGGAAGCAATGTCCTGCGGCTGCCTGGTCGTGGCCTCCAACACCCCACCGGTGCAGGAGGTCATCCGGGACGGGCGAAACGGGCTTCTGGTGGACTTCTTCTCCTCCGAAGAGATCGCTTCCAGGGTCGTGGATGCGCTCGAACACCAGCAGGAGCTTGCCCCGCTGCGAAAAAACGCACGCGCCCACATGGTCGACCACTACGATCTCAGGAAGCTCCTGCCCGTCCAGCTCAGGCTGATGGCCGAGGTGGTACGGCGGAGTCGATAGGGCATATGACCAGTGACCGGTTGCCTGTGAACAGGAAACTGGCCCAGTGAACGCTATACGTAGGGGCACGTTGCACGTGCCCTCTTTTTCCCGAATACGCCGAAGAAGGGCACGTGCAACGTGCCCCTACCTGCTCCCGAACTCCGGATCCAACCCCACGCTTCTGCCGATCAGGCTGATGAAGCCGCTGCCCTGGTGCTCCACCTCGAGAAAGCCCATGTTTGCCGGGCCGGGCTTGTAGATGCGGAAGGTGCGCATGACCGACAGGGTGGCGGCGCTTTCCAGGGGGCTGATGAAGCGGGTGTCCCGGTCCAGGAAGTACTTCCCTTCTGTCCAGCGCGCGAGCTGCTCCCGGTTCAGGAAAAAACAGCCGGAACGGGGGTTGAGGCGGCGCACAAAGGTGATGTCGGTGCCCAGATATCGTCCGTTAATCACAGGGTGCTCGGTGGTGTCCTGAAAGGGGCGCGTCACTCGGGGAGCCAGGTCCCCGTCGACGTATGCCTTGAGAAAAGGGCCTTTCCAGGAGGTCTCGTAGCGGTTGGGTTGCAGCAGGGCATCGGTCCCGGCCTGGGCCGTGAACCAGGCCAGCTTGTCCAGGAACTGCGGGTCCCGGAGCACGATGTCGTCCTCGAGGTAGGCGAACCAATCGAACTCCTCCTTGTGCTCGGCCAGGATGCGGTGGCACTCGAACCCGAGCTGCAGCGCCTCGGCACTGGTGGGAAAATGCTGGTACCATTGCGGGGAGACGGCCAAGTCTTGCAGAAGGTGGTGGGGCCCGGTGGTGCAGATGACGATCTGGACCCGCACCGGATCCGGATCGGGAAGCGGCCTGGCCGTCCTGGTCAGGATGTCTATGACACACCGGCTGCGGGTGGCCAGCTGTCTGAGCGCGAAGAGGACATTGCGCAGCGCGGTGATCCTGCCCGCGGCGTCAGACCCCTGCGACCCATGCCTGGGCTCGGTGTCCCTGCGGTAGAAGTGGGGGATGGCGCAGAGCAGTCGCATGGTGCCTGTGGTTGACAGTTTGCATCATGGGCATGGCATTGAGGTGACCGGAAGACGGTCGTGTAGGGTCATGTTG
>CAZUBS010000061.1:0-8682 GCA_964618595.1 uncultured Desulfohalobiaceae bacterium | reverse complement strand
CCTCACCGGTGGATGCCTGGCCGAGCTCGGCCCCGCCCGGGGGCTGCTGGCCGTCCTACTCGGACATGCCGTGGGGACCAGCCTGCTGGGGCTGGGAGGCATCATCGGGTTTCGCGAGCGCCTGCCCTCCATCATGTCCACCCGCATCTCCTTCGGAAGGCAGGGCTCCTATCTCATCTCCCTGATCAACATCCTCCAGCTCATCGGCTGGACAGCGGTCATGGTCTTCGAGGGGGGCACGGCCCTGAACATGCTCACGACCAGGCTGTGGGGGCTGGACAGCCGGCTGCTCATGTCCGCCCTGCTGGGTGCGGGCATCGGGTTCTGGATCTTCATGGGCATCCGGGGGTTCAAGATCGTCAACATGGTGGCGGTGACCTGCCTCCTGGGGCTGACAATTGTCATGAGCGTTGTCCTGCTCTCCCAGCCCTTTGACTGGGCCGGTGCACCCTCAGGGGGCAGCTTCGCCCTGGGCATCGAGCTGTCCGTGATCATGCCCCTGAGCTGGTTCCCGCTGATCGCCGACTACACCTCCATGTCCACCTCACGCAGGGCGGCCTGGCTGGCCCCCTTCCTGGGATACTTCCTTGGGAGCACCTGGATGTACGCCATCGGCCTGCTCGGGGGCATCGTCTCGGGCTCGGCAGACCCGTCCCAGATGATGCTCGCGGCCAGGCTGGGCATGGTGGCCCTGGCCGTGGTCGGCCTCTCCACGGTGACCACCACCTTTCTGGACGTCTACTCCGCCGGAGTATCCCTGGCCAATGTCTTCTCCAGGATCAACGTGCGCCTGGCCTCCCTGGTGTTCACCGCCCTTGGGACGGTGCTGGCCATGGCCCTGCCCATCACCCGCTACGTGGACTTCCTCTACCTGCTCGGGTCCGTGTTCGCCCCGCTCATCGCCGTGCTCCTGGCCGACTACTTCCTGCTGCGGGTCGACCACCGGCGGCGCAGGCGGGACCTGGGGGCGACCCTGTCACTGGTCCTGGGCATAGCCTTCTACCACCTGGTCAAGTCGGCCACCCTGTACATCGGCCCCACCCTGGCCACCATCGCCTTCACCTTTGTGCTGCACATGGCCCTGCGCCGCCTGCTTCCGGACAGGAGCGCGTCCTTGGAAGAGACCTCAGGTTGATGCCCCAGTCAAAACGTACGGCCGCGGACAGATGTCCGCGGCCGTACGCAAAGTCCCCGCAACAGGTGGCTGTCGTCAGCCCGCACCATCCAGGGCCTGCTCCAGATCGGCAATGATATCGTCGATGTGCTCGATGCCGACAGACAACCGGACCATATCCGGCGAGGTCCCTCCGGCCCTTTGCTGGTCCTCGCTCAACTGGGCGTGGGTGGTCGAGGCGGGGTGGATGGCCAGGCTCCTGGCATCGCCTACGTTGGCCAGATGAGAAAAGAGGGACAGGCCTTCGATGAACTTTTTGCCCGCTGCCGCACCGCCCCTGATCCCAAAGACCACCATGCCCCCGTAGCCGTTGACAAGCTGCTTTGCAGCAGCCTCGTGGGACGGGTCGTTCTTGAGGCCGGGGTAACGAACCCAGCTCACACCGGGGTGATTCTCCAGGAACGCGGCCACCTGCAGGGCATTTTCGCAATGGCGCTGCATGCGCAGCGAAAGGGTCTCCAGGCCCTGCAGGAACATCCAGGCATTGTCCGGGCTGAGGCAGGCGCCCAAATTCCTGAGGGGCACGAGGCGCATGCGCAGGATGAAGGCCAGGTGGTTCAGCTCCCCGAGGTCGCGGGCATACCGCACCCCGTGGTAGGAGGGGTCGGGTTCGTTGTAGAGCCGGAACCTGGTGTCGGACCAGTCGAAATGCCCCCCGTCCACCACGATGCCGCCGATACCGGAACCATGTCCCCCCAGCCACTTGGTCATGGAGTGCACCACCACGTCCGCCCCGTGCTCGAGGGGGCGCAGCAGGCAGGGGGGGGTGAAGGTTGAGTCCACCACCAGGGGGAGGTGGTGCTCCCGGGCGACTTCCGCCAGGGCCTCCAGGTCGACCACGTCCAGGGAGGGGTTGCCGATGACCTCGGTGAATATCATCCTGGTCCGCTCAGTGACGGCCCCGGCCACCGCCTTCGGGTCGCAGCAATTCACGAACCTGGTCTGTATGCCCATCTCCGGGAGGATGGCGTCCAGCATGGTGTAGCTCCCCCCGTAGAGGGCGGATGAGGCCACGACTTCGTCACCCATGCCGCAGACATTGATCACGCTGTAAAACACGGCCGAGGTTCCCGAGGACAAAGCCAGGGCGCCTGCTCCCCCCTCCAGGGCCGCCATGCGTTTCTCCAGCACCTCCTGAGTGGGGTTCATGATCCTGGTGTAGATGTTGCCCTGCTCCTTGAGGGAGAAAAGATTGGCGGCGTGCTCGGTGTCCCGGAACAGGTAGGAGCTGGTGCGGTAGACCGGAACGCCGCGCGACCCCGTGGCATCGGCCTGGAAACCGGCATGCAGGGCCAGTGTCTCGAACTTGTGAGTAGCTGCCATATTCACCTCTGAATTTGAGTATCAGACCTACCTGAGCAGCGGGCTGACAACGTTCGCTGGCAACCCCCGTCTTCGCTTTCAGCTACGCCGTGGCAAGCCGTCTTCGCTTTCAGCTACGCCGTGGCAAGCCGTCTTCGCTTTCACCTACGCCGTGGCATAAAGGGGCGCGAGGGAAAATCAAGGCCGAGCTGTATCCCAATACGCTCGGCCTTGATTTTCCCGAGCAACGCAGTCCAGCGGGCGTTTTCAGCCCACCGCCTCGCCAAAGATCCAGGTGGAGAGGTACCGCTCCCCACTGTCGCACAGCACGGTCACAATGGTCTTTCCCCTGTTCTCCGGGCGTCGGGCCACCCGGGACGCGGCCAGGACATTCGCCCCGGCGGAGATGCCTACCACCAGGCCTTCGGTGCGGGCCAGGCGGCGGGTCATGTCCGCGGCCTCCTCGGATCCGATGCGAACCACCTCGTCATACACGCCGGTGTCCAGCACACCGGGCACGAACCCGGCTCCGATGCCCTGGATCCTGTGCGGGCCGGGCGTGCCCCCGGAGAGCACCGGGGACTCGTCCGGTTCCACCGCCACCACCTGGATGGTGCTCTTTTGCCCCTTGAGGTAGCTCCCTACACCGGTGATGGTCCCGCCCGTTCCCACGGCAGCCACGAAGATGTCCACCTTGCCTGCCGTGTCCCGCCAGATCTCCGGCCCGGTGGTGGCCCGGTGCACTGCCGGGTTGGCCGGGTTTTTGAACTGCTGCGGCATGAAGCTGTCCGGCAGCTCCCGGGCAAGTGCCTCTGCCCTGTCCACCGCCCCGTTCATGCCCTGGTCACCGGAAGTGAGCACCAGCTCCGCTCCCAGAGCCTTGAGCAGGCGCCGGCGCTCCAGGCTCATGGTTTCAGGCATGGTCAGGATCAGGCGGTAGCCGCGTATGGCAGCCACAAAGGCCAGGCCGATGCCGGTATTGCCGCTGGTGGGTTCGACAATGGTTCCGCCTTTTTTTAAAAATCCCTTTTCCTCGGCATCATCGATCATGGCCTTGGCAATGCGGTCCTTGACGCTGGACAGAGGATTTTGGGCCTCCAGCTTGCCAAGAAGGGTGGCCCCGGTTTCCTGGGACAAGGACTCGATCAGAACCAGAGGGGTGTTGCCCACCAGCCCCTCCACTTTTCGTGCAGGCATGGACGCTGCTCCCTTGATTTCAGATGCAGTAGTTGGAAGCCCTGTTGTGCGCCTCATCATCGAGCAGGGACTGGATGGTCTCCTTTTGGAGCACCGACTCAACCGCCTCCTGAAGCCTTTTCCAGGCCTGGCGCGTCTGGCAGTCGTCCAGCCGGCCGCATGTCTCGTCACTGTCCAGGCACCCCACGGGAAGGAACGGCCCTTCCAGGGCGTTGAAGACCTCCAGCAAGGAAATCTCCCCCGGCGGGACCTTGAGCACATACCCTCCCCGGGCCCCGCGGATGGTCTCGATCAGCCCTCCGTGCTTGAGGGCGATGAGGATGTTCTCCAGATAGGAATCAGAAATGTCCTGGGTCTGGGCGATCTCTCTGCGCTTGACCGGCCCCTGGCCGTAACGCCTGGCAATCTCGACCATGGCTCTGGTGCCGTACCGGCACTTGGTGGACAGCTTCATGCAATGATCCTTCCCGAACAATTGTTGACAATGTTCATGCACTTTAGGTCCTTTATCTGGAAGGGTCAATCAGCGGTGATCCTGTCTGGGAGCTGTCCCGCCTGAAAATTCGTGCTCCATGTGCAACAACGCAAGTCTTGATGGGTTTTCTGACGAGCAGCAGGAAGGGGGGGCTGCGTGAAGGATCGGGTGCCTTTCCAGCTTGCCTTGCATCGTGGGCTTGGTAGGGTGGGTGTCATGAAGCTCTCCAAACGTATCGAGAAGAAGCTGACCTTGCCCCGCCGGCAACGGATACTCCGCTTGGCCTTGCAGCAGAGCGTCATCTCCCTGGGCGCGGTTATTGCCGCGCTCGGGTACGTGCTCTTTCAGCTGCCCAACAACCTTGCCGCCGGGGGAGTGAGCGGGCTGGGCATCATCTTCCACGAGTTCACCGGGTTCCCGGTGGGGACTTTTTTCCTGATCTTCAACATCCCGCTGTTCATCATCGGGTTCTTCCACCTGGGCGGCTGGAGCTTCATCTGGTCCAGCAGCGTGGCCGTGCTGGTCTTCTCTTTTGCAACAGACATTCTCAGCTTTGCCCTCCCCCGGTTCATGGACTCCTATCCCATCACCGACATCACCCTGCTGGCCGCCATTTACGCCGGGGTGACCTACGGGCTGGGCACTGGATTGATCTACCGCTACGGCGGGACGGTCGGCGGAACGTCGATCCTGGCCCGGATCATCTACAACAAGGCCGGGTTTCCGCTGAGCCAGTCCTACCTGTACACCGACCTGGGCATCATCGTCCTGGCCGGGCTGGTCTTCACCTGGGAAACCGCATTGCTGGCCACACTCTCCCTGGTCCTGTTCGGTCTTTTTTCCGACTACGTGCTGGAAGGTACAAGCCAAGTGCGGACCCTGATGATCATCACCAGCAAGCCGGATCCCATCCGGCAGGCCATCATCAGCGAGTTGCAAAGGGGGGTGAGTTACTGGGAGGTCACAGGAGGGTATTCGCAGCAGAAGCGCACCATGATCTACTTCACGGTGCTGCGTTCACGCATCTACGACGTCAAGCACATCGTTTCCCGGCTCGACCCGGACGCCTTCATGGTCGTTGGCGTTTCCCAGCAAACCTGGGGAGGGTACAATGCGCCCAAGATCGGCCAGCGGGAGGATGCCTGAAGCAAAACTGATTCTTGCCGGTTGGGGGGCCCTGGGCCAGCGAACGCGTGGTCAGTAATCCTCGCCGGTCCGTAAACTGCGCTTCTCGTGAAAGAGCTGCTTGAGCTGCTGATAGCGCTCGTAGCCCAGGATCTTACGCACCTCGAGCAGGTACTCGAACTGCTCCCTGGCCAGAGTGGACCGCACCTCGTCCAGCCTCTGGTACTGGCTGGCCACGGCTCCCTCCTCGATCTTTCGCTTGTCCAGGAGAAAGTCGAGCTCCAGGCGTTCCCGCTCCAGGTCGCTCTTGAGCCGGATCAGGGTGTGGCGGTTGCGCTGGAACAGCTCGTCCAGCCGGTCCTGCATCCCGGGGCTCAGGTTGAGCTGCTCCTCGACCACTGGCATCCTCCACCACTTGCCGGCAGGCGGTTCAGGCCCGGCGCCCTGCACCCAGGACGCAGCCAGGCTCAGCAGGGCCATACCCAGTGCAATCTTCTTCAACATACGCTCCACTCCTGTTTGGAAGCACCGATCTCATCAGGAATCGGCGGGGCCACGAATTCGAGGAAATCCTCGTCCGTGACGAAAACTCTCTCCTCCCCTGAAAGCTCGAAAGCCACGCTTGGCAAAGGGTTCTCCACCAGCCTGGTCACCTCCTGCTGCAGGTTCCTGTCCGCCAGACCCTGCTGGGTAATGAAGGCTTCCTGGTCAATGGGCGACACCTCAGGGCCTCCCCCCGCCCACAGCGTCAGCACAATCACTGCCGCAGCTGCGGCAGCGGTCAGCCCTCCGGCCAAAGGCCAGGTCCACGGAGCACTCCGCCTGACCGCCGGAGAGAGATCGACTCCTCTTGGCATGGACGGTGCTGCCTGCCGGGATGCGCTGCCCAAAGCACGCAGGGACTGCTCCAGTACGGACAGCCCGGCCCGGCACCGGGGACACTCCTGGAGATGGCGCTGCTGTACAGGGTCCAGATCGTCATGGTCGACCGCCGCACTGCAGAGCTGGCTGTCCGTCAAATGCCGCACACCGCTGTTGCTCATGGTTCCCCCCTCAACAGATACTCCTTCAATGACCCATCCTTCTGGTACTTCCTGATGGCCCGGTACAAGTGCGTCTTGACCGTGCTCTCGCTCTGCCCGATGACCTCGGCAATCTCCCTGATGCCCAGCTCGTCCATGAACCTGAGCATGAAGACCTCCTTTTCCCGGCGGGAGAGCTGCCTGGACAAACGCTCCACCTGGGCCCAGAACTGCTTCCGTGCCAGCTGCTGCGCCGCCCCCTGGCTTCTCTGCGAGGGATTTATATCCTCAATGCGTTCTTCATCGGTCCTGGTATCGCTGAACAGCATCACCAGCTTCTTGCGCCGCAGATGGTCCCTGGCCCTGTTCACGGCGATGCTGAACAACCAGCTCTTGAACTTGCCGTCCTCCTTGAGTCGGGGCAGGTTCTTGTAAGCCTTGAGGAAGACGTCCTGGGTCAATTCCTGGGCATCGGCGCGGGAACGGATCCTGTAATAAACCAATCGGTACACCCTCTCCTGGTACCACTCCACCAGCCGTTCAAAGGCCGACCTCTCCCCGGACCTGGCCCTGCGCACCCAGCTCTGGAGGACGAAGGCATCGTCCAGAACGGTTTTGTCAAGCTTTTCGGGCTCTTCCTTTTGTTCCATATGCTCTGCCCGGTGGTGGTTGGAAGCCCCGTTTGTCTCCTAAACCCGGCTTACGAAGCAAGAAGAAGACTCGGTACTGCGCCGGCCATCCACACTTTCCCGGGCGCTGCAGCCTTTTTCTCTGCAGTCTTTGCCTCAATGACGCCCGGCAGGAACCTTTGGTCGACAGGAAATGGCCGTCACCATCCGGGTACGGGAGCACAGGAATGCGCCCGACAGAACCCCTCTGGTGCAGGGCAAGCCACGCATCACGCCAAACGCCACCCGGTCAGGGAATACTTCCCTGCACCGCGTTCGAACTCCGGTCCTGTTGAAGCGGGACAGGCCGGAGAGGGCCCCGGACACTCAGGAGTTGATGGTCTCCTTGAGGGACTTCGCGGGTGTGAACGAGACCGAAGTCTGGGCCGGGATCTCCATGGGCTCTCCGGTCTGGGGGTTGCGGCCCACCCGTGCCTTGCGCCGTTTGAGCTTGAAGGTTCCAAGCTCTGGCCAGCCCACGTTCTCGCCCTGCAACAGCCTGTTGCGCAGCTCTTCGCCAAGGGCGTCGAAGGCCCGTTTTGCCGCGGCCTTGGTGGGAAATGTTTCGGTGTTGTTCCTGTGCAGGGATTCCACGATGTCCCCTTTCCCCGCCTTGGCCCTGCTGACACGTCGCGGTTCACGCCGTGGGGTAGCCTCCCCTGCAGAGGGTCGGGGCTGGTCCAGAAGCAGGTCCCTGTTTCCGCTCAACAAATCCAGATCGCAGGTGGGACAGCAGCTCAGGCTCACATCCATTTCCTCTGTAGTGTAGAAAATGGTCACCTCGTTGGGCCCGGTGCGGCAGAATATGGCCGCACTGCATCCCGGGCAGTACCTGGTTTCGCAGATAAAATCATCGAATGCGCTCATACATGACTCCTTCTGGCTTGCGGGGCTGGAGTGGCTCGTGCACATGCACGACCCCACCCTGTCCCGATTGCTTGTCACGATTCCTGCTCAGCATACTCACTTTTTTCTGTGCCATCCTCCGCCTCGGTCTCGGCCTGCTTGGGCACCCACCGTTCCCGCAAGGTCTCGATATTGTCACTTGTGGTCAGCAGCACCACTTCGTCGCCCTGCCGCAGGGACGGGTCATCCTTGACCAGGTGAAAAGCTCCCTCCCTGTAAAAACAGACTACCCGGGCGTCCTCGGGGATGTCGAGCTCCGAGACCTTTCCCGCGTCCTCAGGGCCCATTGTAAAGGTGAAGAACCTCCCCTCCCCCTTGATGACCGTGGACAGCTCCAGGATGTCCTGCCCCATGGCCATGTCGGCCAGGTACCTGGAGATGGTCCTGGAGGGGACGATGATGTTCTCGAGATCGAGCTCACGGCAGATCACCTCGAACTCCTGGTCCTCGATGCTGATGATGATCCGGTTGAAGCCCAGAGATCTGCCCACCAGCCCGGCGATGAGGTTGGCCTGGTCCACGCCGGTCAAGCAGAAAAGAACATCCGTCTGACCCGGTCCCACCTCCCTGAGAATGGCAGGCTTGCTTCCATCGCCGTGCAGGAAGCTGCAGTCCAGATTCTCTGACAGGGCGTCTATCCTGTCCTTGTCGGCCTCGATGATGATCACCTCGTGGCCCTTGCCGATCAACAGCCCGGCCGTGGCCTCGGTGACCTCCCCGGCCCCGACGAATACAATGCGCATCACCCCTCCAGTCGTCTTCCTATCCAGGTTCTGGGATAGGCTATGACCAGCCAGGCCAATATTTCCAGCC
>CAZUBS010000060.1:0-8881 GCA_964618595.1 uncultured Desulfohalobiaceae bacterium | reverse complement strand
CCAGGCTTCCGACACCCTGGCGTCGAGCTCGGAAAACTCAAGGAGCTTCTCTTCCAGGGACCAGGCCAGCACCAGCATCATCTGGGCCTGTTGCCGCCGCTGTTGCCCTTGCAGCCCCTCAGTGCCGGTACCTTCCATGTTGCGCAACTCGCTCCTGATGGAGTGGACCGAACCTGAGTAGAAGTCATCGAGCCTTCCGGCGGCAAAAAAGGACAGCTCCCGGGGTGAGGCGAACTGCTCCCCGAAGCGCAGACAGTCAGCCAGATACCGCTTGGTCTGCCGGCGGTCCATGGGCAGGTTTTCCGGGGTCCACTTGGGCACCACGTCCCCGGTACCGATCCCGGGGTCGAGCAGAAACACTCCTTCCGGAGTCCCGGGCGGCAGCAAACCGGAGTGGAGCCTGGGAAAATGAAGATAGTGCACTGTCACGTCTCGCCTAGAGGTTTGATCCGGGCTGCCGAGCCGGAAGAATCACTTCTTGCACCCTTGCCCGACACAGGCCGTCCCCGTTGGATCAGGCCCGTGGCCGGAAACGTCGGGTGTAGGGCAAAGTGCCACTTTTCAGATGGTTTCGCAACCAACCTTGGAAGCCCTGCTCCGGTTTGTGGCCCTTGCCCGGGATACCAGGCAGGCATCCTCTGCTGCGTTGCATAATCAAGGGAAAAAGGATAGGGCTCCTGCGGCCGGCACGCTTGGGTCAACGGTCCTGTCTCAGCCGTTTCTTGACCTGCCCCGGGCAGGGGCGTATAGCGGATTTTCAATTCTGCAGCAGGAGGCATCTATGATCGGTGGAATCGGTTTACCCGAGTTGATCATCGTTCTCGTCATTGTCCTGATCATTTTCGGTGCGAACAAGCTGCCGGAGATCGGATCGGGAATGGGCCGGGCCATCAAGAATTTCAAAAAGGCCACGGTTGAGCCCGAGGAGATCGACGTCACAGCAAAGGAAAACAAGGACTCCGAAGAGTCGGAAAAAGAAAAGAAGGACTGACGCACCACGCCTTTCCCGCCTTCCAAACCGGTGGCTCCGGCCACCGGTTTTTTTGTCCGGCCTCCTCTAAGCGCAACCCAGCGGGAGTTCCCCTGCGATGCAGCGTCTCACTTCTCCATCAGCCATTGCGATCCGACTTTGAGATACACGGCCCCGGAGACGATGGTCAGCACCGCCACCAGCAGCACCAGCATCTGCACTGCCGTGTGCAGGTCGATGCCGGTCGATCTCCAGATCAAGGTTACCAGTACCAGGCAGATCTGGGCCAGGGTGTTGCACTTGCTGATCCGCGAGGGGGAGAGCCGGTCCGGCCCCTCGACGCCCAGGTAGTTGAGCAGGACCAGCCCGCCGACTATGATCAGATCCCGGCTGACCACCAGGATGACCAGCCAGACAGGCAGCCAGCCCTTCCACCCCAGGGCCACGAAGGAGGCCACCAGCAGGATCTTGTCCGCCAGAGGGTCGAGCACCGCGCCGAGCTTGGAGCGCTGCCTGAGGACCCTGGCCAGAAAACCGTCGAGCCCATCCGACAGACCCGCCACTGCAAACAGTGACCAGGCCAGGGTAAAGTTCTCGTAGGTGAAGGCGATCACAAAGCCGGGTGTGATCAGAATGCGTAAGATTGTCAGCAGGTTGGGGATGGTCCAGGTCTTGTTTCCATTGCCGTTGCCCATCGCATCTCCTCAACTGGTGCACCGGTCCGTTTTCATGGCCGCGGGGACGCGGATGGTTGCAACCTGCTCTGGTCCTGCTGCGCAGCACCTGCTTCTTCGATGCTGAAGGTGAGAGCCCTGTTGCCTGCGAACTCGGCCACACGCTGCCTGAACCCTGCCAGATCCAGGATGGTAACCCGCCACGTCCCGGCCATGGTCTCCGGCTCCAGAGAGACGTCCAGCAGCTGCGCTTCATCCAGCACCTTCTCCCACTTGCGAAGCAGGTGGTCAAAGGCCCGCAGCCCCTCGGTGGTTGTCCAGCCTCTGACCGTGAGAACCATGCGCTGGGATAGCGTCGTCCGGGCGGTGTCACCGGAAAAATACCGTCCCCAGATCTGTTTCCAGGCCGTCTCCAGGTTCAGGCTCTCCACTGCAAAAGAGAGGTCCTCCCCCTCCAGCACGGCCCGCCAGTGATTGTCTCCGAGCTTTTCCAGCTCAAGCGTCAGATCCGCACCGGAACGCGGGTCGAGGCCGGTAAGCAGCTGCAGGGTGAGCACTTTTTCCAGATCCTGAACCGTAAAGCCGCTGGTGAGCAGGGTGTAGGGCAGGCTTCTGCCCGCGGTGTAGAAGATGCCCAGTTCCTTGAGCATGCGTTTGAGCTCGGACTCGTTGATGTTCACCCTGGTTTGCAACGTCACTGTCCCGTTTGACTCCTGAAAATCGAGATCGGTGTAGCCCTGCACGAGCTGAGTCGTCATGGGGGCCAGATACTCCCTCAGGGCCTCCAGCCGGTCCTGATCAAGCGGCTGAGACAGGAGCGACCCTGCCTGGTTCAGGCAGGCCTGCACAAAGGCAAGCTCCCGGGCTTCCCGTCTGGCATCGAGCAGGGACATGGACCCTGGTGGCTGATAGTCCACCGACACGGTCTGTGAGGCCAGGGCCACACAGGGGAGGAAGAGCAGCAGGAAGGCGAGAGCTGGAAAAAGTTCCCCGGCGCGTTTGCGCCTGATCGAGAAAACTCCCTTGTCCCGAGGCGGCTTGTTTGTTGTCGGCATTTCATTGTTCATCGTTGCACCCATCGCACCCGGCAACCGGTTCATCGAAGCCACCCGGTTCCGCAGGTAACAAATAGTGGACCAAACCGTCCCACAGGGCCTCATGGACCATCCATGAGGATGATCACCCGGCACTGCGAAAGGGCCTGTCTTGTTTTGGAGACGGCCAGAATGTCACGGGCGAAAAACTGGCCGATGACGAGATCACACTTGTATTTCCCTGAAACTCCCATGGCCCGGAGGTGCAACGGCCGTTTGCCAACCCGTTCCAGCAGACCGGCCTCGTCCAGACCGCTGAGGTACTGAACCATGCCTTGCTGCAGGGCGACGGACTTCTCCGCCAGGCCCGGTCCGTAAATCTCCCGCCCCTCCTGGTCCAGGACACGGGGCAGCAGTGCCGGGTGGGCCTCATACCCGCGGGCGTCCACGATCAGGCCCGTGTACCCGTCAGGCGCCAGACGGCTCCTGGTCCAGGTTTCCGCGGCTGTTGTCCGGTCGTTGTCCCGGCCCAGACCCGACCCGGTCTCGATCCAGGCGATCTCCGGGACCACCGCCCTGGCCAGACCGTCGTAGAGATCTATCCCGACAGTGACCTCCACGCTTTTGTCGCCGCGACGCAGGATGTTCTGGATCGGGGCGTTGTGCACCATCCCCCTGACCTGCTCCAGTCTGGACTGATCACCCCCCAGAAGCGAGGCCGTGACAGTGTCCCTGTCCACGACAATGCCCTGCAGGGTCTTGAACAGGCGTCCACGGGCCTGAATCAAGGCGTGACGCACCGCCGGGCGGTCCGGATCCTTCCCCTGCGGCTGGTCACCTTCCCAGGAGACTGCCGCAGAGGACAGGACGAGGTTTTCGTGCCAGTCCACGCTCCCGCTTTCCAACTGCTCGGTATAGCCGACAGTCGCGGCGCTTCCCGGACAGGGAGCCAGGAAACAAAGCAGGGTCAACAGAAGGAGTGCTCTTTTCATACCATGCGCCATGTCGTAGATTTCGGTTCGAGAGTGCCTGAAACACACCCGCCCCACGGGCAAGGAGGAGTATGCGGGGTTCCGGCCCGACTGTCCATTCCGGCATGTGCCGCAGCCGGAGAATGTGGCCTTCCGCACTCAGCTCACCCCTCGCACCAGCCCGCCGCCTCCCGGGCCATGGCCCGGTGCTCTCCGGGATGAAACCACCGGATGTCAGGGTCCTTCCTGAACCAGGTCATCTGCCGTTTGGCATAGGACCTGGTGTTTTTCAGCCACAGCACCCTGGCCTGCTCCAGGGTCATCCGGCCCTGGACCACCTCCAGGAGTTCCCGGCAGCCGATTCCGGTCCAGAGCGGGGCGCTGCTGTCCGGACACCGGTCCCAGGCCCGCCCGACCTCCTCCAGCGCCCCCTGAGAAAGCATGCCCTCGATTCTGCGCTCCAGCCTGCCTTTCAGCTCGTCCCAATCCAGGTGAAGACCGATCTTCAAGGCCTCGTAACCCGGACCGGGGGCAACCTGACTGTGCCACCAGCTGATCGTCTTTCCCGTGAAGTCGTGGACTTCCAGGGCTCGGGTGATGCGCTGTACGTCCTGCGCGGCAATACGCCGGGCGGACTGGGGATCGACTTCCGCCAGCACGGCGTGCAGAGCCGCAGCTCCCTTATCCTCGGCAGCATGTCGCCAGCGAAGACGAACCTCTCCAGGGATGTCCGGAATGGGGGCCAGGCCTCGAAGCAGGGCCCGCAGGTAAAGGCCCGTCCCGCCGACCAGGATGGGAAGCCTCCCGCGGCTTCGACACCCGCGGATGACTTTCCTGGCCAGGTCGGTGAAACCGCCCGCACTGAGTGACGCACCACACCTGAGAAAGCCGTACAGATGGTGGGGCATTTCCTGCTGCTCCTCAGGGGTGGGCTGCGCAGTGACCACAGGGACGTCTGCATAGACCTGCCGAGAATCAAAGTTGATGATCTCCCCGTTGCAGCGGTGCCCGATGGCCAGGGCCGCCGAGCTTTTTCCGGTGCCCGTGGCCCCCACCAGGCAAAGGATCCGGGTATTGGTCGTCCCTGCTGTGCCGGTCACTGTTCTCCCGAGCGATGGGGCAGTCCCGCGGAGGCTACTGCTCCGGGCCGTTCGAGGCGGCACACAGGCCGTACTTCTCCCGCAGCCGGTCCAGGACCAGGTCGGGCACCACCCCGGAAAGCCTGCCGCCAAGCCTGGCCGTCTCCTTGATCAGGGTCGAGCTGGTGAACAGCCACTTGTAGTCGGTCATCATGAACACGGTCTGGATCTCGCGGTTGAGCCGCCTGTTCATCAGGGCCATCTGGAGCTCGTACTCGAAGTCCGAGACGGCCCGCAGGCCGCGCAGGATGACATTGGCACCGCTGCGCTCCACATAGTCGACCAGCAGCCCTTCAAAGGGTTCCACCACGACCCGTCTCTCCCCCTTAAACACCTCAGCCGCCATGCCCACTCGCTCAGCAAGGCTGAAGAGAGGCTCCTTGGGCGTGTCCCTGGCAATGGCCACGACAACCAGGTCAAAGACTGTCAGACCCCGCCTGATCAGGCTCACGTGCCCGTTTGTCAAAGGATCGAAGGTCCCCGGGTATATGGCCTTTCTCACTCGCTTCTGCGCCATAAACATATCCTGGTTTGTCCGTACGTCCGGTTGAGCAAGGCCTCCAGACCGGGCACGGGTTCGCTCTGAGGATCCTCTGCCGCCGCCACCTCTGCGACCACCATGGACCGAGGCGCGAACCAGTCGTGCTCCAGGGCCTTCGCAAGCACCCCGCGGACCAGCCCCGTGCCATAGGGAGGATCGATAAAGGTGAGTTCAAAGGGTGCGGCTGCCGCCTTGCGTACCAGGGCCGTGACGTCGGTCACGACCACCCTGTAGCGTTGGTTTTCCACACCAAGGCCCTTGAGCGTCTGCTGCAGGAGGGCGGCAGCCCGCCGGTTCTGCTCTGCAAAGAGCACCTGGCCCGCGCCCCGGCTGAGGGCTTCCAGACCCAGGCTGCCGCTTCCGGCGAACAGGTCCGCCACCCTGGCCCCCTGCCAGGTCATCCCCTGGGATGTCAGGATCGAAAACACGGCCTCCCTGACCCGCTGCGTGGCGGGCCGATAGCCCGGACCGCTGGTGGTGGGAATGCGCCTGCCCTTGAAGGCACCGCTGATTATGCGCATCGGCACCACTGGGATGGGCGGGCCTGCTCTGGGGCCTGGGGAAACAGGTGGCCCATGCCTGCTCATGCACCTGCTATCTCTGAGATGACCCGCTCCAGGTGGCTGTTCAGGTCCACCAGCTCGTCCCTGACCTCGGCCTGCTCCTCCCGGGTCAACTTTGAAACATGCTCCAGCCGTTGCTGCAGCCGCTCAAACGTGTCCTGGGCATCCCCCAGGGCACCTTTCCAGTCGATGGGGGGGAGTGCCTGTCGCAGCTCCTTGCTGCGGGCTATCTTCCGCCCGGAGGTGAGCAGGCACTCCTCCAGGTAATCGGGAATGCTGACCTCAAGCCCCGTGCGCTCGCGGACAAGCTTGGCCAGGGCCTGCTGCGCCCCATACTCCCCGTGCAGCAGGAAGACCTGCATAGACCCGTTCGTAAAGTGGGACAACCACTCCAGTATCTGGCTTTGACCGGCGTGGGCGGAAAACCCGCCAATGGTGAACACCCGGGCCTTGACCGCCACGTTTTCGCCAAACAGCCGGATCATGTCCGCCCCGTCCACGATCCTTCTTCCAGGCGTGCCCTGGGCCTGGAACCCCACGAAGACCACGCTGGCTCCCTCCCGCCACAGGTTGTGCCGCAGGTGGTGCTTGATGCGGCCGGCATTGCACATGCCGCTGGCGGATATGATCACCGACGGTTCCCGGGAGTTGTTCAGGGCGATGGACTCCTGCGTGGACTGGGTATACCTGACCTGGGGGATGTCGAAGGGGCTTTCCCCGTTGGCGAGCAGCTCCCGGCTTTCCTTGTCGAAGAACTCCGGATGGTTGCGAAAGACCTCAGTGGCCCGTGTGGCCATGGGGCTGTCGATGTACACGGGCATGTCCCCTGGGAGCCTGCCCTGCTTGTGCAGATGGTAGAGGCAGAAGATGAGCTCCTGGGTCCGCCCCACTGCAAAGGCGGGAATGATCACCTTTTCACCCCGCTGGTAGCTGTAGGCGATGGCCTCGGCCATCTCCTCCTCGCTTGCACCCAGATCCTTGTGGTCGCGGTTGCCGTAGGTCGACTCCAGAAAAAGGAAATCAGCCTTCTCCACGATGCTTGGGTCCCTGATGATCATCTGGTCGGGACGTCCCAGGTCGCCCGAGAACACCAGCTTGCTGGTCCTTTCCTCCTCCTCGACCCAGATCTCGATGAAGGCCGAGCCCAGAATGTGGCCGGCGTCCTTGAAGTTGACCCTGACCCCGGGAGCGGGGGTGAACGGCTCGTTGTAGGCCCGGGTGCTGATCAGGGGCAACGTGGCCAGGACATCCTCCTTGCTGTACAGGGGGGGAAGGGCTTTCTGTCCGTGGCGCAACCGTTTCTTGTTCTTCCATCTCGCCTCCATCTCCTGGATGTAGGCACTGTCCTGGAGCATGATCTCCATGAGGTCGTGTGTCGGCCGGGTGGTGTAGACCGGGCCCTTGAACCCTTTTTTCACCAGGCGGGGCAAAAGCCCGGTGTGGTCGATGTGGGCATGGGTGATCAGAAGAAAATCAATTTTTTCAGGTTCATAGAGAGCAAGGTCCCAGTTGCGGGCGTCGATCTCCCGGTTCCCCTGATGCAGGCCGCAATCTACGGCAAAACGGCAGCTTTTTGTGGAAACGACGGAACACGAGCCGGTGACGGTCCAGGCTGCGCCGAGAAATCTGATCTTCATCCTTTCTCCGTGTCGTATGCGTGGGCTGGAAGAAAACTTCCAGCAGGACTGCCTGACCGGCTGCTACCGGTTCAGCTCGATGCCATCATTGGTCAGGATGCCGGCTGTGAACCGGTCGGGTGCCTCGGAAAGAAACTGCTCGTCCACCCAGGACCAGAGCAGCTCGACCCCTTTGCGCACCCCGGTGAAGTCAGCCTCCAGCTGCAGGGTCAGAACGCTGATCTGCAGCTCCAGAGAGACCTCGGTCAAAGCGGGGTTCTGTCTGGACAGCCCCTGAAACAGGGTCTGCAGCCGTTCGGCCACCCTGCCGGCCCCTTCCCCGCCGGTTTCCGCCAGCACCAGGCACAAGGCGCCCTCTCCGATTCCGGCCAGCCGGTCATAGTTGCACAGGCTCCTGCGGATGGTCCCGGCCAGCTGGTCCTGAAGCCATCTGATCCAGTTCCTGCCGAAATCCCTGACCGCCTCATCAGGGTCGATGATCCTGACCAGGAGCAGAGAGAGGAGCCCTTTCTTGCGCGAGGTGCGGTTGACCTCCTCCAGAAGGTAGAGGTTCAACCCCTCGCGGCTCAACAGACCCGTGTCCGGATCGGTCTGCAAAAACTGATTGAGCCTGCGTTGCCGGCTGACCGAGCGTAGCCCTGCGCTCAGACGCCATCTGAGCTCTGACTTGAGAAAGGGTTCGATGAGGAAGTCGTCCGCATCGGTGTTCTGTTCGGTGATCATGGCCCGGTGCTCCTCCCGGCCAAGCAGCAGCAGAAACACCTGCTGCCTCCCGTCCTCCCGCTGCCTGCGCCGCACCAGGCGGCAGAACTCGAGACCGTCGATATCCGTCGGTTCCATGCGCACCAGGACCAGGTCGATGCAGAGATCGTCCAGAATGGTCAGGGCCTGCAGGTGCCCGTGGGATACCACGACATCATACCCCCACTGCTTGAGGTCGTCCCGGCACTCTCTGACCGCGTCCGCGTCCTGGTCGATTATCAGGATGCGCAGGCTGTTTTCGCTGCTCTTGGTCGTCATGGTGCTGCTCCGGCCTGAAACGTTTCCCCGGGGATGCCGGTGAGGGTGTGGACCCGTGCCGCTGCCTCCTGCACGCACACTTACCCCAAGCCGGGCACAATTCCAACCCACCCGCGGTTTGCTTCCCCGAAGAGTTGGCGCACCCGGTGCCCTGGACCTGATTCTTGTTTCCGGGCCTTGACTTCCCGCTCCCGGAGTCTTGTTCTATATGAAAGGGATTTTCCCTGCAGGACCACCAAGTTGATAAACCCTCGCCGGTCGGAAAAAACAGAAAAAAAGGAAAGGAGAAAGGAGAGAAAAGGAAGGAAAGGATAGAAAGAAAAGAAGGAAAA
>CAZUBS010000059.1:6445-8922 GCA_964618595.1 uncultured Desulfohalobiaceae bacterium | reverse complement strand
GGCTTCGCCGGGACAAGTCCGTCTTCACCTCTGGCTTCGCCGGGACAAGTCGCCGGGGCATGGGGCGCTTTCCTAGGTGCAAGGTCGAGGAATATCACAATATCCGAATTTGCCTTGACCGAAGTACGCAGTCCAGCGGGAAATCCCGGCAGAGGGCTGAAAATTTTCGCTGGCAAGGCTTGAGGTCGGGGCAAGGCCGAGGAATATACCCAATATCCGAGGGTTTGCCCCGGCCGAAGCAACGAAGTCCCTCCTTCGCGCAAGGCTACGGAGGGCAGGCCAGCGGGAATTTTCAGCTTCCGGGCAGACCGTTCAAAAGCCTCGCTGGCAAGGCGTGAACCAGGCTCAAGGCCGAACTGTATTCATTATACGTGAGGGTTTGAGCCTGGTGAAGCAACGCAGTCCAGCGAGGTCTTTTCAACGGTCTGCCGCCAGATTCTTCTCCAGCTTGAAGAGCACCACCTCCCGGCCGTTGGGGTCCTGCTGGACCTCCATGTCCACCGGTTTGAAGCCCTTCTTCTGGAAAAAGAGCAGCCCTGCGGCATCGGCATTGAAGCAGGCGGCCCGGAGCTTTGCAGCGCCGTACTCCTCCCTGGCCTTCTCTGCCATGTGCTCCAGCAGGGCGGTGCCGATCCCCAGGCGCCTGAAGCCCGGGCCCACCACGATGTTCCCCACCCTGCAAGACTCCTGCGGCTGGCAGTCCATGAAGTTGCCATAGCCAGCCACCAGCCCGCCGTACACGATCACCGTGGGGTCTTTGCGCTGTGCAGCCAGGGCCTTGATCTGCTCAGGGCTCAAGGGCCACTCGGCATCGGGAAACATGTAGAAGAGCTCCTCGCTGGAGACGGGAAAAGAGCTGATGGCCTCGAGATCCTCGCTTTGCAGACTCCTGAACTCCGTGGGCACCGGGACCTCTCCACGGACCACCGGCTCGGACGGGGGGAAGTACTGCACCCGGGCTTCGGGCCTGCGCGTCAGCGGCGTGACCATGGAGATCAACCCCGCCCCGGCAATGCAGGCCATGCCGGTGATGGTGAAGGCCAGGGGGAAGTTCTGCATGTCCCCGAGCATCCCCCCCAGGATGGGGCCGGCAATCCCGCCCACCCCGTAGGCCAGGAACACGTAGGGGTAGTTCTGCCCCACCCGCTTGGTCCCGAAGGTGTCCGCGGTCATGGTGGGGAAGAGGGCGAAGTTCCCCCCGAAGTTGAACCCGATCAGGGCCGCGCCTATGTAGAGGCTGGGGCCGTACCCGGCCATGACCGTGAAGGCCATGACAAAGAAGCCCTGGCTGGCGGTCATGATCATGATCGACCGTTTCCGGCCCAGCTTGTCGCTGATGCTGCCCCAGGCAATGCGCCCCAGCCCGTTGGCGATGCTGAAGAACACGGCCATGGCCACCCCGGCCATGGCACTGGCCTCCTGCACGGAAACCCCCTGCCCGGTGAGGGCCTCCATGGGGTAGAGCTTCATCAGGCCGATGGACATCAGGCCTGCGCCGGCGCTGACCGCAAAAGTCAGGAAGATGAGGTAGAACTGCGTGGACTCCAGCATCTCTCCCAGGGAGTACTCCCGGCCCAGGTCGGCCTCCACCCGGCCGCCCACCGGGCGCTCTGGTGGTTTGTACCCTTTGGGACGCCACCCCTCGGGCGGGTAGACCATCCACACCCCCCCCAGAAAGACAAGGGCGGCAAAGCAGAAGCCATAGATGATGAAGGTCGCGGACAGGCCGAACCTGCCCAGAAGATCACCCCAGGTTCCGGCAAGCTTGATCCAGAGCATGGCCCCGAAGCCGAAGCCCGCCACGGCCAGCCCTGTGATAAGCCCTTTTTTGTCCGGGAACCAGCGCATGCCAACGGCAATGGGCACCACGTATCCAAGACCTATGCCGCCGCCGCCCACAATGCCCACGAAAAGAGTCACTCCGAGGAAGTTGGTCCCGTCGAAGAGCCCGCCCAGGATATACCCGGTCCCCAGCACCACCCCCGAAAGCCAGGCCATGCGCCTCGGGCCCCACTCGGGAAGCCTGCGGCCGGCCCAGACCATGACCAGGGCAAAGGTGACAAGCCCCACGGAAAAGACGATCTGGGTCTGCAGCCGTGACCAGCCCGACTCGATCAAGGCGGGAGTGAACACCGACCAGGCATAGATGGCCCCCAGGCAGAGCTGGATGAGCACCGCCCCAACCACCACCAGCCAACGGTTCATGACGCGGACCTGTTCCATGAGCTGACCCCCGGGTAGGTAATGATGACAACGCTTGGGAATACGGAATGAACCATGGCCTGGCAAGGGCGAACCTTCACTGTCCATACCCCCGGCAGGCTGCCGGCATGCACTGAAAGGAAAACCCGTGGAAGCGCAATAAAAATATATTGATAATCAAAATTCAATTGACTATATTTCATAGACAGACTCGATAATCTTTTGGTCAAGGAGGTTGCATGGAAGACAAAAAATTGAAAACCTTTCTCGCCGGG
>CAZUBS010000059.1:0-6345 GCA_964618595.1 uncultured Desulfohalobiaceae bacterium | reverse complement strand
TTTTGGTCAAGGAGGTTGCATGGAAGACAAAAAATTGAAAACCTTTCTCGCCGGGTGTTGCCTGACCACACTCCTGGTCGGGGCCCCCCTGGCGGCCCCGGGGATGGTCAAGGCCGCCTCTGGTTGAGGCACGTCCTCTGGCGGGGCTTCAGGTTGAAGCTCTTCGGATGACTCCGGTGCCGTGGGCACCGACAACGACAGGGACAAGAACGCCAGCAACGCCACAGCGCCGGCTGTCAAGGAAGACAAGAAGACGCCCGGCAAAAGTGGCTGATCCTGATCCCAAGGGGTGCGGTCGCACCCCTTTTCTTTTTCAGCTCATAGCGGGACGGTGGCAATGGGAGCGACATGGCTGACTTGAATCGGATCTTCCCCTTTACCTCCCTCCTGCTGGACCAGGGCTGCCGGGCAGAGATCCGGTCCACTCCCCCGGAGCAGTGGCCCGAGTTTCTGGAAAGCTCCTGTAAGGAACTCGTGGGGCGCCACCCATTCCTCCCCGACGTGGCCCGCCTGGAGCTGGCCCGGTTCAGGGCTGGACAGTGCCCGGTGCCCGAGTGCCCTGCCGGCGGGGCAGTCGAGGTCAACCCCTCGCTGCAGCTGTTACACCCGGGCTGGACCGGGCTGCCCGAGATGCTCGAGGACCCTGCGGCGGCCCAGCCCCAACCCGGGAGCTGTTCCGTCCTGATCTGGAACCATCCGCGCACCGGGACAGTGGAGGTGGAAAGCGCCGGAAACCGCCTCCTGCTGGCCCTGAAGGTCGCGTTGGAGGGGCTGGACCCTGGTGTTGTGGCCCGTCAGAACGAGGTCCCCGTGGGCGTGATCGATGGCGCCCTGGACTATGCCCTGCGCCGAGGTGTCCTGCTCCAGCCGCCCCCGGCCCTGGTCCGGACGCCCCCCAGAGTTTCAGGGGATTCACGGCCTGAAGACCCCTTTGTCACCGCGGAGACCTTCACCCTGCAGTGGCATGTCACCCAGCGCTGCGACCTCAGCTGTCTGCACTGCTACGACCGAACAGACAGAGTGCCGCTGACCCTGGGCAGGGGGCTCGCGATCCTGGACGACTTCCGCACCTTCTGCCGCAGCCGCCGGGTTACCGGCCAGGTCACCTTCACCGGCGGCAACCCCATGCTCCACCCGGATTTCCACGAGCTCTACCGTGCCGCCCATGAGCGCCACCTCCAGGTGGCCGTGCTCGGCAACCCAATGCCCAGGCAGCGCATCGAACAGATGATCGGTGTGACCATGCCCGCTTTCTACCAGGTCAGCCTGGAGGGGTTGCCCGAGCACAACGACGCCATCCGCGGACAGGGACATTTTGAAAGGACCATGGGCTTTCTGGAGCGGCTGCGTGAGCTCGGTGTGCCCAACAATGTCATGCTCACCCTGACCCGGACCAACATGGACCAGGTCCTTCCACTGGCAGAGCGGCTGCAGAACAAGACGGACCGGCTGCTCTTCAACCGGCTGGCCCTGTTCGGCGAGGGGGCGCGGTTGGCCTTGCCGGACCCGGAAGATTTCGCGGACTTCTGTCGCGACTATGTTCGGGCGGCCCGGGACAACCCCTTGCTGGGGCTCAAGGACAACCTGTTGAACATCGCGGTGGTGGAGCAGGGGGGCGTTCCTTTTGGGGGGTGCACCGGATTTGGCTGCGGCGCGGCCTTCAACTTCCTGGCCCTGCTCTCCGACGGGGAGATGCACGCCTGCCGCAAGTTCCCTTCCCCCATCGGCAACATCTTTCAGTCAGGGATCTCTGAGATCTACGACAGCCCCCGGGCAGAGCAGTACCGCCAGGGCTGCTCGGCCTGCCGGGGCTGCAGCCTGTTCAGCTCCTGCGGGGGCTGCCTGGCCGTGAGCGCCGGCTGCGGCCTGGACCCTCTGCAGCAGCGGGATCCTTTTTGCTTCCACGCCCAGGAGTCGTGAAGCACGATGCAATGTTGAACGAGGAACAAAAAAACCCCGCAGGTGCGGGGTTTTTTGCTAGCCAGCTGCTGTACCGACAGGTTCCAGCGAGGCGCAGGCCCGGTCGAACTCCTCCCGCAGGGAGGCAAAGACCTCCTTGACCGAGACAATGGCCTTGACCCGGAAGGCATTGGCCCCGGCAAAGGCAAAGCCGTGGGACAGCTTGCCCTTTTTGGCGTTGAGCAGGGCCTTGGCGATGCAGTAGGGGCTCTTTTCCGGGTCGCAGGTCACCAGGCACTTGAAGGGGCAGGCCTTGGGGTGTGTCTTGCCCTGGCGGACCTGCTCCAGGAACTCGTTGTCGATGGCCCGCCCGGGCATGCCCACCGGGCTCTTGATGACAACAACGTCTTTTTCCTCGGCCCGGACGTAGCTCTCCTTGAAGGCCTGGTCCGCGTCGCACTCATGGGTGCCCACGAAACGCGTGCCCATCTGGACCCCGGCCGCGCCGAGCGTGAGCATGCGGCAGATGTCCTCACCGCTGTAGACCCCGCCGGCAGCGATGACCGGAATGGGGCGCCCCGCCTCTGCCTCATAGGGCGCCACAGCTGCCACCACCTCGGGGACGAGCTTTTCAATGGCGTACTCGGGAGAGTCCAGCTGCTCGGCCTTGAACCCCAGGTGCCCGCCCGCCTTGGGTCCTTCGACCACCACCAGGTCGGGCAGCACGTTGTAGCGGGACAGCCACTTGCGGCAGATGATCGAGGCGGCCCGGGCAGAGGACACGATGGGTGCCAGCTTGGTGTGAGAACCCTCGGGCCTGAGCTTGGGGAGCTCCAGGGGCAGCCCGGCCCCGGAGAAGACCACGTCGATGCCCTCCTTGATGGAGGTCCTGACCATGTCGGAGAAGTTGGTCAGGGCAACCATGATGTTCACGCCCAGGATGCCCTGGGTCATGCTCTTGGCCTTCTGGATCTCGTTTCGCAGGGCCCGGAGGTTGGCCTCCAGGGGCTTCTTTCCCACGTCGGGCTCGTTCATGCCGATCATGGCAGCGGCAATCACGCCGATTCCGCCTTCGTTGGCAACGGCGGACGCCAGGCGGGACAGGGAGATTCCCACCCCCATGCCGCCCTGGATGATGGGGAGCCGGGCGACCGTGTCGCCGAGTTGGAGAGATGGAAGCTGCATGTTTCACGTACTCGCAGGAAAAATATTTTGAAAAGGATTGAAAAGTAATTTTTTCCCCGGCCAAGTCAAGGAAAATTCGCCTCTCAAGCACCTTGAATGCGTCCGGGGAGAAAAGAACGCGGGTGACCACCAGACTCTGTCCAATCCCCGGCTTTCATGCTAGCAAGCATCACAATCCCTCTTTTTCCTTGAGACCTTCTGAATGTGCAGCTCCTTCCCGGACAAGGACGGACATGCTGAGAAAGACCTATCAGGATCTCCTGCGCTCCTCTTTGCAGGGTGACGCCAAGGCCTTCAACGAGGTGGTGCGACGCTTCCATTCCATGGCCCTGGCTCTGGCCCTGCGGCGACTCGGCAACGCAGCCTCTGCCGATGACGCCGTTCAGGAAGCCTTTCTCACGGCGTTCTGCAAGCTGTCCACGCTAAATGACGTCGATGCCTTCCCGTCCTGGCTCAGGGCCATCGTCATTTCCTGTTGCAACCGCCTGCACCGCAAACAGCCCGGCACGATTCCACTGGATGATGTGGCCGCACACACCCCCAGCGACCTTCCCGAACCATTTGAGGTCATGACCCGTTTCCAGGACCGGCGCATGGTCCTGGAAATCCTGGACGGCCTCTCCGGCGTCATGCGCCAGGCCTGCATGCTCCGCTATGTCCAGGGACAGACCTACAGGGAGATCGCCACCCTGCTCGGCATCCCCATGGGCACGCTGAAGCGGCGGCTGCACGACGCCCGGGAAGAGATCCTCAAACAGTACAATGCCCCCAGGCGGCCCTGTATCCGCATCGGCTACCTGCCCATCTCCGACCACCTGCTGGCCATGGTGGCCCACCACCGGCACGACCACGATCACTTCCAGATGCTGCTCAAGCGCTTCCTGTCCTGGTCAGCGCTCGTCAGGGCGCTTCGAAACGGCGTTGTGGACGCTGCCCTGATGATGGCGCCCCTGGTCATGTCCCTGAAGAATGCCGGGGAGTCCATTCTCTACATCCTGGACGGCCACCACGACGGCAGCGCCATAACAGCCGCCGAGGAGGTCGCGCACAACAAGTCGTTGACCGGCAAGCGCTTCGGCCTTCCCCACGTCATGTCCACCCATACCATGATTCTGAATGCCATGCTGGCCACCCAGGGAGACAAGGGTGCGAGCTCAAAATTCATTGGGCCGTCCTACCTTATCCCATCGTTGAAAACACGCCAGATCGACGCATTTTTCTGCGCCGAGCCCTGGAGCACCCTGTCCGCCAAGCAAGGCTCCGGACGGATCATGATCCGTTCCAAGGACATCGTTCCTGGACATTTGTGCTGCATTCTTGTGGTCCGTACCGCTTTCGCCCGCAGGCGAGCATCGATCGTCGGCACATGCGCCCGCTCATTCCTCGATGCCGCCTCGTTTATCACTGCTGACCACCATGCCGGTGCGCGTATCCAAAATTTGTATACCGGGGTCGACCCCGGTGTAGCCGAGCATGTCCTGAGCCAGGGAGACATCTCGTTCACCGACCTGAACCCGGAAATGTCACGGGCCGCCGCGACCATGTCCCTGGCCCTGCGAACAGGGTTGCTGGACAAACCCTGCGCTCTCGACTCCCTGGTCAGCAGCGACTTTGTTTGACGCCTTTTCACTTTCCACCGAACCTTTTCCCTACCAAGCGGCTCTTTATTGGCAGGAAGCCGTCACGCGCTTCTAATGCTCATATTTTGTCAAATCTTTCCGATTTGGAGGGGAAATGGCCGCCACCATTGACGACCTCGTTGTCAGGGTTGCCGACATCTGTACCTACAAGTGGGACATGGTCCGCAACCGCCCCCTGGCCTACCTGGTCTCTGGCTTTGTCGGCGGGGCCATGGTGGTCTTCGGCGCCACCCTGGCCCTGTCCGTTTCCGCGGGCGTGGCGGAGAAGCTGGCCCCGGGCCTGGCCAACCTGCTCATGGGACTGGTGTTCATGTTCTCACTGGTCGTGATCATGATCAGCGGCATGACCCTGGTCACGGCGGACATGTACGTCGGGGTCATCGGGATCTTCCACCGCCGCATCACCTGGCCCTGGTTCGTCTGGGGCGTGGTCCTTGGCTACATGGGCAACTTTCTGGGCAGCATGTTCTTCATGTGGCTGATCAGCCACAGCGGGGCCTACGCAGCCTGGCCCTGGCTGGCCAAGTCCCATGCCATCGGCGTGGCCAAGATGGGCTACACCGCCACCCAGATCTTCGTCATGGGCATCGTCTGCACCTGGATGCTCCAGACCGCGGCCATCCTGTTCGTCAAGGCCGAGGGCGACATGGCCAAGATCGCCCTGGCCGCATACGGCCCCCTGGCCTTCGTGGCCGGGATGACCGAGCACTGCATCGCCAACATCGGGTTTTTGGCCCTGCCCTTGTTCCAGCAGGAGCTGTACCTGTCCGTGGCCCAGGCCTCTGGGCTGACCGACCCGGTCCTGCTGCACTGGGGCTTCGGCCGGTACGGCTGGGCCCACAACCAGCTCTACACCGTGCTGGGCAACCTGGTGGGGGGCATTCTCTTCGTGGCCATCCCCTTCCAGCTGGTCTCCAACCCCAAACGGGTGACTGCCATCTACCGGGAGAAAAAAGGGTTCATGTGCAAAATCTGACCGGAGGGATTCATGGACACTGCCTACTCCATCTTCAACCCCATGGTCTGGGGACTGTTCACCGGGTTCGTCGTGGCGACCCGCCTGACCGTGTGGTTTTTTCATCGCACCAACCCCGGCTATCCCTGTCCAGATGGCCGGGAAAAAAAGTGGGGAGTTGAATCCGAGTGAATGGGGCAAGCGACCTGAACAGCCCACAAACAGTGGAACGCTTCAATCAAGGAGGCGACTATGAGCAGCAGCGGTTGGATTCCCACTGCGTGTTACCAGTGCAAGGCCGAATGCGCCATCCTGGCACGCGTGGAGGACGGCAAGGTCAGGGAGATCCGCGGCAACCCGCGCGGCCACGGCAAGGCCTGTGTCAAAGGCATGGCAGGGGTGTCCCTGCAGTACAACAAGGACCGGCTCACCCACCCCCTGAAGCGGGTGGGCAAGCGCGGCGAAGGCAAGTTCGAACGCATCGGATGGGACGAGGCCCTGGACCTGCTCACGGACAAGCTCACAAACCTCAGGGACCGGGGGGAGGCGCACAAGCTTACGGCCAGCTTCTTCCCCCACTCCATCACCGACCCCAAGTGGCGATTTCTGAACGCCTACGGCGGCTTCATCAACACCGCCCTGCCCCACTGCGACTCGGCCAAGATC
>CAZUBS010000058.1:0-8929 GCA_964618595.1 uncultured Desulfohalobiaceae bacterium | reverse complement strand
TCCAGGAGGGGAGTGTAGGGTGACCAGGGGGTGCCTGCCGGAGTCAGGGGGGGGAGAAGCGAGGAAAAAGTCGCAAGATTGGCGTCCAGGTTGTCGGCGAAGTGCAGAGCCATGGCCTCCCTGGTCATTGGCACACGGGGGGAGCCAAAGGCCAGCTCGCCGGGGTGGCTGACGATGATGTGCTTGAGGTGCAGGACCAGCTCGGGGTCGAGGCTCTTGACCCGGTGCAGGAAGGGCTCCAGGACCTCCAGACCGAGCTGGATGTGGCCGAGGAGCTTCCCCGGGTCGGTGTACTCCCGGCTTGCCCCGGTGCCGATTTCCCAGGCCTTGCCCAGGTCGTGCAGCAGGCAGGCCGTGAGCAGGATCTCCCTGTCCAGGTCGGGGTAGCAGTCGCAGATTCCACGCAGCAGCCGGCACATGTCCAGGGTGTGCTTGAGCAGCCCCCCGCGGTAGGCGTGGTGGATGGACTTGGCCGCGGGTGCGGCCAGCAGCCGTGACCTGACCTCCGGATCGGTGAGCACCATGCGGCACAGCCGTCTCCAGGGTGCATGGGACAGCTCGTCCTGCAGCAACGTCTCCAGCTCGACGATCAGCTCTTCGGGCGGAGGGTCGCTGCAGGGGATGAGACTGGACCAGTCAATGGGATCCCTGTCCGGGTCGAGCACTGACAGCTCTGTTATGTTGAGCTGCAGGCTGCCCCGGAATGTGCCGGTCTGGCCGCTGACCAGGGCGACCTGCTCGGGCTGCAGGCTCTCGTAGGCCTGACTCTGGGGGCTCCAGATCCTGGCCACCAGGCTGCCGGTGGTGTCCTGGAGGACCAGGTGCCAGAAGGGTCCGTTCTTGGCCGGGGAGAGCCGGGCCTCGGTGATGACGAATATGTCCCGGACGGTTTGGCCGTCCTGCAACTGTGAGATATAGTTGTTTTTTTTCATGTTCCTGTTGCGCTTCATCCGGGCATCGGGTAGCTTGATGTGCACTTTTCGGGCGATGTCTGTCAAATTGCCGGGCGGTCCTTCAACAGCCTGCCTGGCATGCGTTTTCGAACCAGGATACGCTTTGCAGGGACGATAACCATGCCGAAGAAAAAGGGAAAGGGCCGCACCCGGATCAAGGTCTACCCGGACTGGTGCAAGGGGTGCGGGTTGTGTGTTGCCTTTTGCCCCTCGGGAGTCTTCAGGCTCAACGATCAGGGAAAGGCCGAGGTGGTCCGCGAAAGCGAGTGCATCAACTGCGAGTTCTGCGAGCTGCACTGTCCCGACTTCGCCATCATGATATCCCCCAGGGACGAGGATGAGAGAGCCGCCGAGCCCCCCGAAACGGAGGTGCGCGAGTGACCGGTGCCGAGCCGGGGACGGCGGCATTTTTTTCATCCGTGAACAGGTCGTAGCAACCAGCCCACAAGCTGCTCCAAACACGAGACCAGGGCCATGGCCAAGAAGAAAAAACGGACCGAGGTTTTCGCCCAGGGCAATGAAGCCATTGTCGAGGGGGCGCTGCTGTCCGGCTGCAGCTTTTACGCCGGATACCCCATCACCCCCTCCACCGAGATCGCCGAGTCCATGGCGGCCCGGCTGCCCAGGGAGGTGGAGCAGGGGGTCTTTCTGCAGATGGAGGACGAGATGGCCGGCCTGGGGGCGGTGATCGGGGCCTCGCTGGCGGGCCGCAAGGCCATGACCGCAACCTCCGGCCCCGGGTTCTCCCTGATGCAGGAGCACATCGGCTATGCCTGCATGACCGAGGTCCCCCTGGTCCTGGTCAATGTCATGCGCGCCGGGCCCAGCACAGGGCAGCCCACCAACCCCGCCCAGGGGGACGTGCAGCAGGCCAGGTGGGGGACCCACGGGGACCATTCCATCATCGTGCTCTCGGCCTCGGACGTGCAGGACTGTCTGGAAACGACCATCACCGCCTTCAACTTCTCGGAGAAGTACCGGACCCCCGTCATTCTTCTGGTGGACGAGATCACCGCCCACACCAGGGAAAAGATCACCATCCCGGACAAGGACGAGGTGACCATCCTGTCCCGGGTGACCCCGTCCATGCCCCCTGAATGGTACATCCCCTACGAGGACACCATGCGCGGGGTGCCGGGCATGCCCGCACTGGGCTCGGGGTACCGCTACCACGTCACCGGGCTGGCCCACGACGACCACGGCTACCCCACCCAGCGCCCCGAAGAGGTCAATGCCCTCACCCGGCGCCTGTTCAGAAAGATCGACCAGTTCTTCTACGACATCCAGCTGGTGGACGAGTATTTGTGCGAGGACGCCCAGACCGTGGTGGTGGCCTACGGCAGCGTGGCGCGCTCAGCGCACCTGGCCGTGACCATGGCCAGGGACAACGGGTACAGGGCCGGCCTGCTCAAGCTGCGGACCCTCTACCCATTCCCCAGGCCGGCCGTGGAGAACCTGGCCAGGCAGTGCGGCTCCCTGGTTGTGCCCGAGCTGAACATGGGGCAGATTTCGCGGGAGGTGAAGCGGGTCAACAACGGCCTGGCCTCCATCCATACCATGAACCGGGTCGACGGGCAGATCATCACCCCGGGTGAGATCTACAAGTCCATCCTCAAAGCCATCGGGTGAGGCGTTCCATGTCGCAAGTGACCAAGCTCATCCACGACTACCTCAGACACACCAAGCGCTTTCCCCATGTTTTCTGCCCGGGGTGCGGCCACGGTATCGTGCTCGGATCACTGATACGCAGCGTGCACCGGCTCAAGCTGGACAAGGACGAGGTGGTGCTGGTGGCGGGAATCGGCTGCTCCGGCCGCATGGCCGTGTACGTCGACTTCAACACCGTGCACACCACCCACGGCCGGGCCCTGACCTTTGCCACCGGCATCAAGATGGCCAACCCCGAGCTGAACGTGATCGTGGTCATGGGAGACGGGGACGCCATGGCCATCGGGGGCAACCACCTTATCCACGCGGCCCGGCGCAACATCGGGCTCACGGCCCTTGTCCTGAACAACAACATCTTCGGCATGACCGGCGGGCAGGGCTCCCCCTTCACCGCTGCCGGGAAGTACTCCACCACCAGCCCTTACGGCCAGCTGGAAAACCCCTTTGACATGGTCACCCTGGCCGATGCGGCAGGGGCCAGCTTCGTGGCCCGGGGAACGGTGATGCACGCCAAGCTTCTGGACTCTCTCATCTCCACGGCCCTGGCCCACCCCGGTTTCAACCTGGTGGAGGTGCTCACCCCCTGCCACACCCAGTACGGGCGCAAGAATCGCTTCAAGACCCCGGTGGACATGTACCGCTGGTACCAGGACAATGCCGTGACCATGGAGCGTTATCAGAAGCTCACCCCTGCAGAGCAACAGACCAAGACCCCTATCGGTGTGTTCGTGGACAAGGACAACCCGGGTCTGGAGCAGCGCTACCAGGAGATGCAGCAGGAACTCCGGGGAGGGGCCTCGTGAAAAAGTCCATCGAGCTGAAGCGCTTCGAGATCCGGCTGTCCGGAACCGGAGGGCAGGGCATCCTGACCCTGGGAACGATCATGGGCCGGGCCCTGGCCCTGGACCACGGTTACTGGGTGACCCAGACCCAGAGCTACGGCCCGGAGGCACGCGGAGGGGCCAGCCGCTCCGATCTGGTGCTCAGCTCCGAGCCCATCAGCTACCCCAAGCCGGTCAACCTGGACCTGCTGGTGGCTCTGAGCCAGGATGCCTGCAATCTCTACTTCAGAAACCTCAAGAGCGGAGGGCGATTGCTGGTGGACACCAGCCTGGTCAAGCAGATGCCCTCCAACATCTTCTGGGGCCTGCCCTTCACCCGGCTTGCCAGGGACAAGGTCGGCCTGGTCCAGGCCACAAACACGGTGGTGCTCGGGGCCATGACCCACCTGCTGCCATTCGCCCGCCAGGCCACCATGCGCCAGAGTCTCAAGCAGGCCCTGCCGGCCAAGATACTGGAGATCAATCTCAAGGCCTTTTCCCTGGGCTTCAGCCAGGCCAAAAAACACTACCCCGACGCGCCGGATCAATGGACATTCTCCTGACCAACGACGACGGGATCCAGGCGGTTGGACTGCGTGATCTCTACCACGCCCTGGTGCGTGCCGGGCACGAGGTGCACGTGGTGGCCCCTGTCACCGAGCAATCGGCCGTGGGGCACGCGGTCACCCTGAGCTCCCCGCTTCGGGTCAAGGCGGTAGAGGAGGATTCCTTCAGGGGGCTCGGCGTTTCCGGGACACCGGCGGATTGCGTCAAGATGGCCTTGAGCTCGCTGCTCGACGTCACCCCGGACCTGATTATTTCAGGCATCAACAACGGGGCCAACGTGGGTGTGGACATCCTCTACTCGGGGACTGTCTCCGCAGCCACCGAGGGGGCTTTGACCGGTCTGCCCGCCCTGGCCGTATCCGTGGACGACTTCCACCCCGCGGACCTCAGGGAGCAGGCCGAGTACACGACCAGCTTCGTTGGCCGCCAGAAATGGCCCGATCTTCCCAGGCGCTGTGTGCTCAATCTCAACTTCCCCTCCCGGCCCATGGCCGAGTGCAAGGGGCTCAGGCTCTGCCCTCAGACAGAGGCGGTGTACGAGGACGGCTACGACCGCAGGATCGACCCCCGGGGGGGCACGTACTACTGGCTGACCGGACAGATCCCCCCGAAACGGCTCAAGCCGGAAAGCGACCGGGCCCTGCTCAGCGAGGGCTACATCACCCTGACCCCGCTCAGGTTCGATTTTACCGACTGGGAAGTCTTGCAGCAGTTGCAGGAAGGTGTGGAAGAGTAGTCGGAAGCTGGGAGGAAAGGCTTTGCTTTAGGCAGTGGACCGGGTGGACGAAGTGGACAGAGGCCCAAGAGTGGACAAAGTGGACACCCCAAGAGCAAAACCCTCTTTTTTCTTCCCTGTCCACTTGGTCCACTTCCCCTGTCTTTGTCCTCTCGGTCCACTCGGTCCACCAACCTGCCTTCACATTGCGCACGCAAAGCATGCGCTTTCTCTTTGATCCCGATCCGGGTTCGATGTAGGGTCCCCCTTGTGGGGCAATGGGGCTTTTACCCCCCGTCGGGAACGCCTTCAACCACAGCGCAAGGAGGATGCAATGCCGCTGGTCCCGCCAAAAAGCATGTTCGAGAGGGCCTACGAGGAAGGCTATGCCGTGGGCGCCTTCAACGTGAACAACATGGAGATCATCCAGGGGATCATCACGGCCGCGGAGGAGGAGCAGTCCCCGCTCATCCTCCAGGTCTCGGCCGGGGCGCGCAAGTACGCCGGGCAGACCTACCTGGTCAAGCTGGTGGAAGCCGCCCTTGAGGACTCGGACCTGCCCATCTGTCTGCACCTGGACCACGGCCAGGACTTCGAGATCTGCAGGCAGGTCATCGACGGCGGGTTTACCTCGGTCATGATCGACGGCTCCCACCTGCCGTTTCAGGAGAACATCGCCCTCACCAGCCGGGTTGTGGAGTACGCCCACGAGCGCGGCGTCTGGGTGGAGGCCGAGCTGGGCAGGCTGGCGGGGGTCGAGGACGAGGTCTCCTCGGAGGAGACCATCTACACCGACCCGGACGAGGCAAAGGAGTTTGTGGAGCGCACGGGCTGCGACTCGCTGGCCATCGCCATCGGCACCAGCCACGGCGCTTACAAGTTCAAGGGGGAGGCCCGGCTGGACTTTGCGCGGCTGGAAAGGATCGCAGCCCTCATGCCGGGCTACCCCATCGTGTTGCACGGCGCCTCCTCGGTGCTGCCGGAGTTCGTGGACATGTGCAACGCATTCGGCGGGGAGATCGCCGGGGCCAGCGGGGTGCCCGAGGACCTGCTGCGCAAGGCCGCCCGCTCCGCAGTGTGCAAGATCAACATCGACACCGACATCCGGCTGGGGTTCACGGCCTCCATCCGCAAACACCTGGTCGAGAACCCTTGCGACTTCGACCCCCGCAAGTACCTGGCCCCGGCCAGGCAGGCGGTCACGGACATGGTCAGGCACAAGATCAAAGCCGTGCTGGGGTGTTCGAACAAGATAGAGTGAAGAAAAGGATGAAGCCGTCGTCGCCAGAGCTATGCCGGCCAGGGGCGAAGGGGGAAGGATGAAAGCAAAGGGAAAGAACTGAGGCAACACCAAGTCCTTCATATTCATCAGGGAGTAGCACCATGGCAGTAAAGATCGGGATCAATGGATTCGGCAGAATCGGCAGGTACATGACCAGGCTTCTGGCTTCGGAGCCCGGACTCGAGCTCGCGGCCGTCAATGCCCGGGCGGACAACCGCACCCTGGCCCACCTGCTCAAGTACGACTCGGTGCACGGAACGTTCAGCGCCCGGGTGGGACACGACGAGGAGGGGCTGATCATAGACGGCAGCCCGGTGGCCGTGACCCGCAAGTCCGGTGGCGAGTGGGCCTGGGGCGAGCTGGGGGTGGACCTGGTCCTGGAGACCACAGGCAAGTTCACCGACCGTGAGAGCTGCGGCAAGCATGTCAGCTGCGGCACCCAGAAGGTCCTGATCAGCGCTCCGGGCAAAAAACCGGACATGACCGTGGTCATGGGGGTGAACGACGACCAGTGCGACCCCAGGGAGCACCAGGTGCTGTCCAACGCCTCCTGCACCACCAACTGCCTGGCCCCGGCAATCAAGGTCGTGCACGACACCTTCGGGGTCAGACACGGCCTGATGACCACGGTGCACTCCTACACCATGAGCCAGCGCATCCTGGACGGATCCCACAAGGACCTGCGCCGGGCCAGGGCTGCGGCCATGAACATGCTGCCGACAACCACCGGTGCGGCCCGGGCCGTGACCCAGGTCATCCCGGAGCTGGCGGGCAGGCTGGACGGCATGGCCATCAGGGTGCCCACCCCCAATGTGTCCCTGGTCGACCTGGTGGTCGAGTTGGACAGGCCCACTACGGCCGAGGAGGTCAACGCCGCCCTGAAGTCCGCGTCTGCCGGGCCGTTGCAGGACATCCTGGGCTACAGCGAGGAGCCCCTGGTGTCCGTGGACTACGTGGGCACCACCTATGCCGGCGTGGTGGACGCACTGACCACCACGGTCATGAACGGGACCATGCTCAAGCTGATCATCTGGTACGACAACGAGTCGGGGTTCTCCAACCAGCTGCTGCGGCTGGCCAGGAAAGTGGCGGCGGTGTTGTGAAGAAGCTCAAAGCTCGAAGCTGAAAGCTCAAAGCAGGAAAAGAGTGAAGAAACGCACTCGCCACGGCAAAGCTGAGAGCGGAAATGGAGTGAGGAAGCTCGAAGCACGAAGCTGAATGCTCAAAGCAAGACAGGGAGGAATGGGGAAGGCGAGCTGAAGGAGCGCAGGTTGAAGGATTTTAGAGCTCGTTTTTCGAACTCGTAAACGCCATGTCCGATTTTGTTCACCTGCATTGTCATACCGAGTACAGCCTCCTGGACGGGGCCATCCGGATCAAGGACCTGTGCGCCCGCACTGTGGAGCTTGGCCTGCCTGCCGCGGCGATCACCGACCACGGCAACCTGTTCGGGGCCCTGAATTTCTACCTCACGGCCCGGGACTACGGCATCAAGCCCATCATCGGGTGCGAGGTCTACGTGGCCATGACCGACCGGCACGACAAGTCGGCCAAGTCTGCCTCCCAGGCAGGTTACCACCTGGTCCTGCTCGCCCAGAACAGGGAAGGCTACCACAACCTGCTGCAGCTGGTCAGCGCGGGCAACCTGGAGGGCTTTCACTACAAGCCGCGGGTGGACAAGGAGCTTCTGGCCAAGTGGAACCCGGGGTTGATCGCGCTGTCGGCCTGTCTCAAGGGGGAGGTGCCCTACAAGCTGCGCAACCAGGGGTTCGATGCCGGGCTGGCCGCGGCGCGCGAGTACGCCGCCCTGTTTCCGGACCGTTTCTACCTGGAGCTTCAGGCCAACGGCCTGGAGGAGCAGCTTGAGCTGAACGACAAGCTGCTGGAGCTGGCCGGGGAAACCGGGCTGCAGTGTGTGGCCACCAACGACTGCCACTACCTGGGGGCGGACGACGTGGAGGCCCACGACCTGTTGCTGTGCATCCAGACCAACGCCTGCGTGGACGACGAACGCCGCATGCGCTTCAACACCCGGGAGCTTTACTACCGTCCGCCACATGAGATGGAGGCGGCCTTTGCCCATTGTCCTGAAATAGTGGGCAACACCATGGAGGTGGCCAAGCGGTGCAATCTGGAGCTCGAGCTGGGCAAGCACCGTTTTCCGCTCTACGAGGTCCCCGAAGGGCTGACCCTGGAGGAGGAGTTCCGGCGCCTTGCCCAGGAGGGGCTCAAGGAGCGCATGGCCTCCTTTGACTACCAGATCGACGAGAAGGTCTACCAGGACCGTCTGGAGGAGGAGCTGGGCATCATCTGCAGCAAGGGGTTTCCCGGCTACTTCCTCATTGTCCAGGATTTCATCAACTGGGCCAAGCGCCGGGGCATACCGGTCGGCCCGGGCCGGGGGTCGGCCGCGGGCAGCCTGGTGGCCTACTCCCTGAAGATCACCAACCTCGACCCCATCAAGTACCGCCTGCTGTTCGAACGCTTCCTGAACGTGGAGCGGGAGAGCCTGCCGGATATCGACGTGGACTTCTGCTACAACCGGCGGGAAGAGGTCATCCGCTACGTGACCGAGAAGTACGGCAAGGAGAGCGTGGCCCAGATCACCACCTTCGGGACCATGAAGGCCAGGGCCGTGGTCAGGGACGTGGGGCGGGCCCTGGGCATGAGCTTTGCCGAGACGGACAAGATCGCCAAGCTGATCCCCGAAGAGCTGAAGATGACCATTGACAAGGCCCTGGAGCAGGAGCCCGAGCTCAAGCAGCGGGTGGCGGACGACCCCATGGTGTCCAGGCTCATCGACACCTCCAGGCGGCTGGAGGGTCTGGCCAGGCACGCCTCCACCCACGCGGCCGGCATTGTCATCTCCGACAGGCCCATGAAGGAGTACCCCCCCCTGTACCGGGGCAAACGAGGGGAGGTG
>CAZUBS010000057.1:0-8944 GCA_964618595.1 uncultured Desulfohalobiaceae bacterium | reverse complement strand
TGCCCCGGGAACAGGACACCGCTGAGTCGTGATCACTGCCGCTGCACTTGCTGTCACCGGTGCCTGGCTGGGCTTTGCCAACCCCCTTTTCCAGCTGCCCGCCCTGGTCCTGCTGCTCCCGGCCGGGCTGACACTGATCGGGCTCTCCTCCGCCACTCCCGGCAGGGCCTTCAAGCAGGGCTGGATCACGACAGGCCTGGCCTTCACCCTCTGCCTGTACTGGATCGTGGTGCCGGTGAACCGCTACGGCGGTCTCCCCCTGTTCCTGGCCCTGCCCTGTCCGGTCCTGCTCGGCGCCTATCTCGGGCTCTACCCCGCCCTGTTCACCCTGGCACTGCAGTGGGCCAGCCGCCGGCTGCCCCCATCCCTGGCGGGCCTGCTCGCCGGGCTGATCTGGTTTTGCCTCGAGTTTGCCCGGGGGCACCTTTTCAGCGGCCTTCCCTGGTTGGTGCTCTCCCAGGCCTTTGCACCCTGGCCGGCGGCCATTCAGTCCGCAGGCCTTGTCGGGTCGTACGGGCTCTCCGGCATGGTGTGCGCCCTGTCCGTCTGGACCGTGCTCGGCTTCCGCTCGGCAAAAACCTTCTTTCTGCCCTGCTGCCTTCTCCTGGGGCTGGCCGGCTTCGGGTGGTGGCAGACCGGACAGCCGGTGCCAGAGACCCGGGAGCTTTCCGTTGGAACCGTGCAGGCCAACATCGACCAGAGCCTGAAGTGGGACGAGGCCTACCAGGCATTTACAGTTGACCGCTACCTGGAGCTGAGCCGGAACATGACCCGGCAGCGCCCGGTCGATCTTTTGGTCTGGCCCGAAACCGCCCTTCCCTTCTACTTCCAGGACCTCGGGGAGCAGGCCGGGCGCATCCACTCCTTCCTCCGCGAACAGGGCCTGCTGCTGGTCACCGGGTCACCCGCCTACAGCGTAGACCCCCAGGGCGGGTTCGAAATCTACAACCGTGCCTACCTCGTAGGCGGCCAGGGCAGGATCCTCGGCCACTACGACAAGGAGCACCTGGTGCCGTTTGGTGAGTATGTGCCCTTTTCCCCTTACATCCCCTTTGCCCGCAAGCTGGTGGCCGGGGTGGGTGACTTCTCCCCCGGAGACAACGACACCCCCCTTGCGGACGACGGGGTGCGCATCGGCATGCTCATCTGCTACGAGGCCATCTTCCCCGAGCTGGCCCAGAAGCGCGTGGCCCAGGGAGCCAACCTGCTGGTCAACATCAGCAACGACGCCTGGTTCGGTGACACCTCCGCCCCGCTGCAGCACCTGCATCTGTCAGTCCTCAGGGCCGTGGAGCAGAACCGCTTTGTGGTCCGGGCCACCAACACCGGCATCTCCGCCCTGATCGACCCCAAGGGAAGGATCACGCATCAGAGCCGGCTCTTCCAGTCGGGCACCTTGTATGCTAGTGAGGTCGCCTTGATCGAGGAGAGGACTTTTTTTTCCCGGCACGGCCGGACAGTGACAGTGTCCCTGTTCGCTGCAACCGCACTGCTGCTGGCAATCGCCGCCCGGCGGACGGTGACAGCACGACCATAGCAGGTCCTGGGACAGGTGCGCTTTCCCGGCTGTCTGTCCCCATGGTGTGAAACTCCGACAAAGACAGAAAGGAGAATCCCTTTCATGGCTGAAAAGATACTGCAGTACTCGGAACTGAAACGTGAAGCCGCTGACCTCCTCGAGCAGTTCCGCTCCCTTTGGGGGCGTCTTTGACCTGGACAAGGCCAGGCATCGCTACCAGGAGATAGAACGGAAGCTTTCCGCACCCGGAGCCTGGGAGGAGCCGGACCAGCTCAAGCCGGTGCTGCAGGAGAAGAGCAGAATTGCAGACCGGATCGAACAGTGGGAGAAGCTCGACCATGCCCGCCAGGAGCTCGAGGAATGGCTCGAGCTTGCCGGGGAGGACCAGGGTGGGGAGGTTCTGGCCGCTGTTCAGGACGCCATCGACAAGCTCTCTTCACTGCTCGAGCGGGTGGAGATGAAGCTGCTTTTGTCCGACCCGCAGGACAAGTACAACGCCATACTGGAGATCCACCCCGGGGCCGGGGGCACCGAGGCCCAGGACTGGGCCGAGATGCTGCTGCGCATGTACCGGCGCTGGTGCGAACGGGAGGAGCTCTCCTGCCAGATCCTCGACTACCTGCCCGGTGAAGAGGCCGGGCTGAAGAGCGTGACCCTGCAGATCGAAGGTCCCAGCGCTTACGGCCTGCTCAAGGGCGAGAAGGGGATCCACCGCCTGATACGTATCTCGCCGTTCGACTCATCCGGTCGTCGGCACACCTCCTTTGCCTCTGTGGATGTCTATCCGGACGTTGCGCACGACATCAACATCGAGGTCAAGGAGGAGGATGTCCGGATCGACGTCTTCCGTTCCAGCGGACCCGGCGGGCAGAGTGTCAACAAGACCAGCTCCGCGGTCCGGCTCACCCACCTGCCCACGGGCATCGTGGTCTCCTGCCAGAACGAGAAGTCCCAGCACCGGAACAAGGACATGGCCTACAAGATCCTCAAGGCCCGGCTCTACGAGGCCGAGATGGAGAAGGTCGCCGCCGAGAGGCAGGCTGACTACGCCTCCAAGGACGCCATTGCCTGGGGCAGCCAGATCCGCACCTACACCCTCCAGCCCTACCGGCTGGTCAAGGACCACCGGACCAACACCGAGATCGGCGACGTGGACAGGGTCCTGGACGGTGCTATCGACACCTTCATCCGCAACTACCTCCTGTACCTGCATGGACGAAAAAGCCAATAACAACCACCAGCACCAGCTGGACAGGGACCGCCTGATCCTGGAGCTGCAGCGCCTGCGCCAGGCCATACACGACCTGACCCTGGGGAACCGGGATACTGAACCACTGAAGACAAAATGGCTGGCCGTGTACAGGATCTTCAACGGGCTCGAGACGGAAGCGTGGGATGCGATGGCCAGTCGGCACGGGCTCGATGAATGGCTGGCCCTCCCCCTGGATCAGGAGAGCTACCCGGGCCTCTCCCTGCTGCAGGAACGATTGAGCAGACTGGCCCACCTCAGTGACCACGACCCCCTGACCGGTCTTGCCAACCGCCGGGCCATGGACCGGATGCTCAAGCTGGAGGTGGAACGCACCCAGCGTTTCAAGACACCGTTCAGCCTGGCCCTGTTCGATCTGGATGACTTCAAGCGGGTCAACGACACCTGGGGTCATGCCTGCGGGGATGCGGTCCTGGTCAACTTCGCCAACACGGTCAGTGCCAGGATCAGGCGCATCGACGTCCTGGCCAGGCACGGCGGCGAGGAGTTTGCCCTGCTCCTCCCCGGCACCGGGCAGATCCGCTCCGAACGCATGATGGCCCGGGTGCAGCAGGCCGTGGCCGACATGAGAACATCCTGCCCCACCTCGCCCTCCAGCGTGAAAGTGACCTGCTCCATCGGGGTGGCCACCTTCCGGGGTCGGGCCGCCCTTTCCTGGGAGGAAATCTTCGAGATGGCCGACACGGCGCTCTACAAAGCCAAACACCAGGGCAAAAACCAGGTTGTCGCGGCCCCGCTCTCCGACCGCGAGCTGACCTACGACACCACCGAAGTCAGACACGAGGAAAAGAAGTTCCTCTTTTCCAAAGACTGAGCACAACCAGCAGGACAACGCCGGCAATGCACCATACCAACAAAACCTTGAGCATCTCCATCCTCAGCGGAAAGGGGGGGGTGGGAAAAACCAACATCGCCCTCAACACCGCCTATGCCCTGCACAACGCAGGTCACAACCTGCTGCTCATGGACTGCGACCTGGGCCTGGCCAACCTGGATGTCCTGCTGGGCATATCCCCGCAGCACACCCTGCTCGACCTGCTCAAGTCAGATGCCGTCCCCAGGCAGATCGTCATGAAGCTGGAGCACAACCTCGACTTCCTGCCCGCAGCCACGGGGCTTCCCGAGCTGGTCGAGCTGGACGAGGACCTCCAGTCCGTGCTCTTGCGCAAGCTCATTGCCTTGTGCCGGCCCTACCACTTCCTCATCCTCGACCTGGGGGCGGGCATCAACCCCACCGTGCTCAGCTTTGCCTCCATGTCCGTGCAGAAGCTCGTGGTCATCACGCCCGAACCCACCTCCCTCACCGACAGCTACGCCCTGATCAAGATCATGTCCTCCCGGTACGACTGCAAGGAGTTCGACGTGGTGGTGAACATGGTCGACAATCAGACCGAGGCCAGAAAGGCCTTTGAGCGGCTTAACGGCGCCTGCCTCAAGTTCCTGGGCTTCGGCCTCACCTATCTGGGCTCGATACGAAACGACAAGGCTGTCCACGAGGCAGTCCGCAACCAGGTCCCCCTGGTCAAACAGGCACCGCGGTCCGACGCCGGCCACGACATCATCGGCCTGGCCGCCAAGCTGCACAAAAACCGGCACAGGCTCCTGTCCACCCTGGCCGGCCAGCCCGCCCTGTCCTCCTCCCTGACCCGTTTCTGAAACCCCGCCCTTCGCGGGGTGATGAAAAGCCGGTCCTCACCTCCTCACGGATGCTGTAGTTCAAGTTGCGCACCGGATCGCAACAGGGAGCCTGAATGCAGACACGGACATTTCCACCCAAAACGTCGACAGCCTGAAATGATGCCTGCCACACTTGACGTACGCTTGCCTGTTCATGCAAGGTACTAGACTGAAATCATGAAAGCTTTCCAGGACATTTTTCTTTCAGCCAGGAAGCCAGCCAGGACTCAGAAGAGGGGGTCGTCATGAACAAGAGTGAGCTCATCAAGACCTTGTCGGAAAATCAGAACATCCAGCTCGATGAAGCCGCGCTCATCGTCAACACCTTCTTCGACGCGATCAAGGAGGCCCTGCTGCGCGGGGAACGGGTGGAGATCCGCGGGTTCGGCAGCTTCAAGATCAAGGACTACGGTGAGTACAAGGGGCGCAACCCCAAGACCGGCGAGACCGTCCTGGTCAAATCCAAGCGCCTGCCCTTCTTCCGTCCGGGCAAGGACCTCAAGGACTACATCAACCAGTGACCCGCAGCCCCCGGTTTCCCTGCCGGGCGGCCCGGGCTTGTCTGTTGCGACATGCACCGCTATGATCGGGCCGTTGTCCGGACCTGGACGTTGTGGGATGGGCCACGGACCGGGGGCGGCCTTTGGGCCGGGGAAAATGCCATGGGCGGCTTCCGAACCAGCGCGCTCAGGTCAAGCCTGACTTGATGCAGCCGGCTTGCCACGGCCCTCTTCAACCTCCGACGCCAGATGGTCCATCCCGGGGCAAACACAACCGCCGCCGCGCAGAGCCGGACTGATAATGTTTTTTTGCTGTCCCAGGCAGCCAAACAGCACAGGCCACGTATGACACGACCCTCCCTCTTTTTCTACAAGATGCACGGCAGCGGCAACGACTTCATCCTGGTGGACAACCGTGAGGCGCACCTCTCACCGAAGGTGATGCCCGTGTGGGCCAGGGCGCTGTGCAAACGCCCCTTTGGCGTGGGCGCAGACGGGTTCATCGCCCTGGGGCCCGCCCCGGAGCCTGCCGAAGTCGACTATGTCTGGCACTTCTTCAATGCCGACGGTTCCCGGGCCGAGATGTGCGGGAACGGCTCCAGGTGCGCCGCCCGCCTGGCCTTCGAGCTCGGGCTGGCGCCTCCGGACCATGTCCTGGGCACGGACGCCGGGCCCATCAAGGCACGTGTTCTCCCGGACAGCGGCGAGGTCAAGGTTCAGCTCACCCCCCATTTCGGAATGGTCCTGGACAAGCCCCTGGAACTCGGCGAGCATGGCCTGGTCACGGTGCACTTCGTGAACACGGGAGTTCCCCACGCCGTGGTCGTCTCCGACGATGTCGCTGGCGTCAACCTGGCCCGGCTGGGACCGGCGGTTCGTTTTCACGACACCTTTGCCCCGGCAGGGGCCAATGCCAACTTCATCCAGGTCCGTGACCGCGGCAACATGTTACTGAGAACCTACGAGCGCGGTGTGGAGGCGGAAACATACGCCTGTGGAACCGGGGCTGCAGCTGCGGTCGTCGTGGCTCAAAAGCTCGGCCTCTGCGATAACGAGGTCACGGTCACAACCTCGGGCAGGGAGGAGCTGACCGTCACCCTGGAGGAGGGTTCCGTCTACCTCCAGGGCAAAGCGGTGCTCGTTTACAAGGGAGAGGCATTTCCCGACTCGGTCGGCCTTGGCGACCAGCTCCCGGCCACAAACGGACAAGGAGGGAAACAATGAAGTTTGAAGGCGCTTTTACCGCTTTGGTGACCCCGTTTCGAAACGGCGAATTTGACGAGGACGCCTATCGTGAGCTTATCGACTGGCAGATCGAGCAGGGCATCGACGGGCTGGTACCCTGCGGTACCACCGGAGAGTCTGCCACCCTGTCCCACGAGGAGCACGGCACGGTCATCAGGACATGCGTGGAACAGGCGGGAGGCAGGGTTCCGGTCCTGGCCGGGGCAGGCTCCAACAACACCCGGGAAGCCATCGAGCTGACCCGTTTCGCCAAGCAGGCGGGCGCGGACGGCGCGCTGCTCATCACGCCCTACTACAACAAGCCCACCCCGGAAGGCCTGGTGGCCCACTTCAAGGCCATTGCCAATGAAGTCCCCATGCCCTTTGTGGTCTACAACGTGCCCGGGCGCACCAGCCTCAACCTGCTGCCCGAGACGCTGGCCCGCATGGTCCGGGAGATCCCCGAGGTCATCGGGGTCAAGGAGGCCACCGGCAACCTCAAACAGGTCTCCGAGGTCATTGAGCAGTGCGGGCGGGACTTCACGGTGCTCTCCGGAGACGATTTCACCGTGCTGCCGCTGCTGTCCATCGGCGGCAAGGGCGTCATCTCGGTTGTTGCGAACATCGTTCCGGGGCACATGGCGGGGCTTTGCAGGGCCTATGCCTCCAGGGACTGGGATCTGGCCACCTCGCTGCACTACGAGATGGCACCGCTGTGCAGGGCCATGTTCTTCGAGACCAGCCCCATCCCTGTCAAGACATCCCTGTCCCTGATGGGAAAGATCTCGCTGGAGCTGCGCCTGCCCCTGGTGACCATGCTGCCAGACAACCGGCGCAGGCTGGAAGAGGTGCTCACAAAGGCCGGGATCGTCTGACCCCGGTGCTCACCGCCCGGCCTTCAGGACGACCCTGTCCTCACCGTCGCGCTCCCTGACCAGGACATCGACCTGATCTTCCCGGGTGGTTTCAACGGTCTTGCCCACGAAATCGGCCTGGATGGGCAGCTCCCTGTGCCCCCTGTCCACCAGCACCAGGAGCTCCACCCGGTTCGGGCGGCCGAAGTCGAGTATGGCCTCGAGCGCGGCCCGGGTCGTCCTGCCGGTAAACAGGACGTCGTCAACGAGCACCACGCTGGTGCCGTCGATGGAAAAAGGGATATCGGTTCGGTTGATGGTCGGGGTGGTCTCGATCCTGGTCCAGTCGTCACGGTAGAGGTTGATGTCCAGCTTTCCCAGCAGGATCTCGCGTCCGGTGCGCTGATTCAAGATGGCCTTGATCCGGGCGGCGATCTCCACCCCGCGGCGCTGGATGCCGACCATGACCAGCCCCGGATCCTCACCGTGCCGCTCCATTATTTCATAGGCCAGGCGCTCCACCGTGCGCCCCATGTCCTTGCCGGTCAGTAATGTCTTCATGGTCTGCGAGTCTCCGTGTCTTGGGACCGGTTGTCGATCTGCCAAGGAGAAGGCTTTGTGAAGCTGCCCCCACTTGTCCCCGGCACGCTCCTTCGCCGGTACAAGCGTTTTCTGGCCGATGTCAAACTTGACAGCGGGCAGGTCGTGACCGCCCATTGCCCCAACACCGGCTCCATGCTCGGCTGCTCCGAGCCCGGCAGTCGGGTCTACCTCTCACGCCACGACGCCCCGACGCGCAAGTATCCCTGCACCTGGCAGATCATCCGCATGCCCGGAACACTGGTCGGCGTCAATACCATGCTCACCAACAAGCTGCTCCGGGAAGCAGTCGACGCAGCTCGAATCAGTGAACTGATTTGACAAACTTATCCATCACTCTTACCTATAGCCCCTCACGAAATCGAAGGAGGAGACATATGGTGCAATTGACAGACAGCGCGAAAGAGCAGCTGGACAGACATTTTGAAGAGCAGAACGAAATCCCGTCCATTCGGGTCTACATGGCCGCCGGCTGAGGCGGTCCAAGACTTGCGCTTGCTCTGGATGAGCAGCGGGACAATGACGACATCTTCCAGAATGACGGGTATACGTTTGTGGTTGAAAAAAACCTGAAAGAATCTGCCGGGGAGATCACGGTTGACGCCAACCAGTTCGGCTTCAGCGTAACCTCCACATCCCAGGTGGCGGGCGCAGAAGGCGGGGGGTGCGGCAGCTGCTCCTCGTGCTGAACACAACAGCCCTCGCGTCGGGGCCGCTCCACGGCTCGTGGAGCGGCCCTCTTTTTGGCTGAAGACCTGTTAAAAAACCCTGTCATCTCAGTGGTGATCGGGATTCCAGAACCATCAACGCGACTCGGCGTTTGCTTTTTATCGGCGTACTCTGGAACAAACACCAACAGAGGGTGAGACAATGGTTATGGAATTGTACTTCACGCTTGGCGTGATCGCTTTCTCTTTGATCGCTGTGGGCATAAACGTTGAGCATTACATCGCTGTCCACTGGTTTCAAAAGGACTCCACATTGATGAGAGCCCTGAAGACCTTTGAAAGACGACATCCTTCACTGTGTGACATGGATGATGTCTTTTACTGCTTTTTCAAGCGAGATCACTTCACTCTCCCCTAAACCCATTTCCGTTGCCCCCATTTCCGAAATCGTGCCGCGTCCTGCATGGGAACGACTGTCTGGTCAACCCTCCCTCTTGCGGCATGCCTTCAGCAACTCCTTCTTCCGCCTGCTGCGCTCCGTGAGGGTTTGCTCCAGGTGAAGCAATCACGCGCCCCGCGTGACCAGCGGGGATTTTTCAACGGCCTGCGTGCCCTTGACCTCCCGCATGACT
>CAZUBS010000056.1:0-9018 GCA_964618595.1 uncultured Desulfohalobiaceae bacterium | reverse complement strand
GCATGAGCTCGGTGGTGGCCATGCGCGGTCCCAGACCGCCGGCCATGCAGCCGCGCTCCCCAAAGGCGTGCACCTTGTCCGGCCGGCAGTACCGGGACCAGAGCAGCACGGGTACAGGGTGCCAGCTGTGTGCCTTGAGCACGGCCGGGGTGGAGTGGTCCCCGGTGACCACGACCACGTCAGGGTTCAGGGCCAGCATCCGGGGCAGCGTCTGGTCCACGGACTCGATCTCCGCCACCTTGCGCTCGAAGTCCCCGTCCTCGCCGGCGCTGTCGGTCTTCTTGAAGTGCAGGAAGAAGTAGTCGTGGTAGGCCCACTGTTCCTCCAGGGTCGTAAGCTCCTGCTCAAAGCTGTCGCCGCAGGAAAGGACTTTCATGCCCACCAGGCTGGCCACCCCGCGGTACATGGGGTAGGCCGCAATGGCAGCGGCATCCAGCCCGAAGCGTTCCGGGAACAGGGGCCAGTCGGGGCGCTGGGAAAACCCCCGCAGCAAAACCATGTTGGCCGGGTGGTGGCTCCCGAGGACCTCCCTGGCCCGGTCCAGAAACTGAGCCACCAGGCCGGCGGTGTCCCTGGAGGCCTGGTCCCGGGCCTGGGGGGCAAGGGGGGAGGCGCCGGTGCGCTGGGGGTCGGTGTCCTCGATGTCCGCGGACAGGCCGGTTCCACGCAGCACCAGCAGGAAGCGGTACTCCTTGACCGGCTGGACAAAGATCTCCACCCCGGGAAGGTCTATGCGGGACAGCTCCCGGCAGAGCTCCTCCCCCTTTTCCGTAGGGATGCGCCCGGCACGCCGGTCAGTGACCCTGCCCTGCTCGTCGATGGTGCAGAAGTTGCCCCGTGCGGCCACGTCGCCTTCCCTGAGAGCGAAGCCGATGCCCAGGGCGGAGAGCACGCCGCGCCCCACCTGATAGGTCAGGGGGTCGTAGCCGAACAGCGCCAGATGGGCAGGCCCGCTGCCCGGGGTCACCCCCGCGGGCAAGGGTTGGTGCAGCCCGCAGACACCGTCCCGGGCCAACCCGTCCAGGTGCGGGGTCCTGGCGGCCTCCAGCTCTGTCAGCCCTGCCGGCCCGGGCAGACCGCCCAGGCCGTCCATGATCAGAAAAAGGATCCGGGCCTCGTTGCTTCTGATGAGCTTCTGCAGCAAGATCGTGACTCCTTGGGTTTCATTTCCCGGCCTTTCAGCCCAGATAGATCTCCGGGGGCAGGTCGGTTTCATTGCAGACCGTGTCCTTTTCCGGGGGACATGGTTGCGGCGCTTGCAGCCCGTGCAGCAGAGAGGCGCAGGCAGAGCTTCCGGAAAAGACGCGAAACCGGACACTTTCATGCAGGGGGCGTCCGGAACCCGAAGTCCGCTGGTCAGAGTCCTTGTGCCGGTGGTGCCGGTCCTGGATACGCGCGTTCATGTGCTCTCCTTTGTCATGGGCGGAGGGTCAGGCCTCATCCTTTTCGCCTCTGTCGTGTTGAGCTGCTTCCTGCTCGGGGATGCCCAGGATTTCCAGGACCTCCTCCCCGGCCACCTCGTCCTGATCGAGCAGGGTCTCGGCCAGCTGGTCCAGGCCCTGCCGATGCTCCTCCAAAGTCTTGCTGGCCCTGTCAAAGGCCCGGTTCAATATGTCCTGCACGACCTCGTCGACCTCGCGGGCGGTGGCGTCGCTGTACTCCCTGCCCTGGGCGATCTGTTCGCCGAGGAAGACCTCTTCCCGCTCGCTGCCCAGGGCCATGTGCCGGAAGCGGTCGCCCATGCCCCACTCCAGGATCATGCGCCGCACCAGCTTGGTGGCCTGCTTGAGGTCCTCGCCCGCACCGCTGGTGGTGGTGCTGAAGACCAGCTCCTCCGAGGCCCTCCCCCCCATCATGACCGCCAGCCTGTCCAGCATGTACTCCTCGCGGTAGATGTACTGCTCCTTTTCCGGAAACTGCTGGGTCACGCCCATGGACCGGGTGCGGGGGATGATGGAGACCTTGTGCACGGGGTCGGTGTGGGGGAGCAGGGCGGCCACAACGGCGTGGCCGGCTTCGTGGTAGGCCACGAACCGCCGCTCCTCGTCGGTCATGACCAGGCCCTGTCGCTGCAGGCCGAGGATGACCTTGTCCCGGGCCTCCTCGATGTCCTCGTTCAGGATGCGGTCGCGCTGGTGGCGCGCGGCCAGAAGCGCGGCCTCGTTGAGCAGGTTTTCCAGGTCGGCCCCGCTGAAGCCCGGGGTGTTCCTGGCCAGGTCCTTGAGATCCACGTCCTCGGCCAGGGGCTTGTTTTTCGCGTACAGCTTAAGGATGGCCAGCCGGTCCTTGGAGCGGGGCATGTCCACCACCACCCGGCGGTCGAAGCGTCCCGGCCGGAGCAGGGCCTGGTCCAGGATATCGGGCGGGTTGGTAGGGGCCATGACGATGACGTTCTCATTGGAATCGAAGCGGTCCAGCACGTGCAAGGGCTGGTTCAGGGTCTGCTCTCGCTGGTCGTGGCCTCCGCCCAGGCCGGCCCCCCGCCTGCGCCCGATGGAGTCGGGCGAGTCGATGAAAATGATGCTGGGGGCGTCTTTCTTGGCGGCCTTGAACATGTCCCGAACCCGCGAGGCCCCCACACCAACGAACATCTCCATGAAGTCCGATCCGGAGATGGAGTAGAAGGGGACCCTGGATTCCCCGGCCACGGCCCGGGCCAGGAGCGTCTTGCCGCAACCGGGCGGGCCGACCAGGAGCATGCCCTTGGGCACCTCGGCCCCGAGCTTCTCGATGTCCTCGGGGTTCTTGAGGTAGGCCACGATCTCCTTGAGCTCCTCCTTGGCGCCCTCGGCACCGGCTACGTCATCAAAGGTGGTCTGCTCGGTGCTGCGGTCGAAGAGCCGGGCCTTGCTCTTGCCAAAGGAGAAGATGCCCCCCGGGCCTCCCTTCCCACCGCTCATGCGCCTGTACTGCATGTAGATGAGCCCGAAGAAGAGGAGGAAGGGCAGGGTGGTCAGCAGAATCCACACCCAGGAGAAGTCCTGCTCCGGTTCCGTGGTCACCGCCACATCCTTGTCCTCCAGAAGCGTCAGAAGCCGGTCGTCCCCAAAGGAGGGGAGGTAGGTGGTGAAGTCCTGGTACTCGGCGGTGCGGTTTCCTTCCAGGCTGAGAGTGACCGGGTCGCGGAGGCGTCCCTGGAGCTGCTCGCCCTGGACGGTGACCCGCTCCACATTGTCCTGCTTCAGCTGTTCACGAAAGGCACTGTAGTCGATCCTCCGGCCCTGGCCGTTGGCGAAAAAGAGGCTGGACAGCCACCAGACAATGAGCAGGATGAGCAGGATCTGCCACAACGAACCATAGGGGCTCTTCCTGTCGGATTGCGGGCGGTGCCCGAAAAATGGTGATGGAGACGGATTGTCCTGGGGCATGTCCTGGTTGCGCTCTCCGTGGGTGTGGGGTCAGGTGCCGGCTTCAAGGTGGCGTCCGGCTTCTGCGAGGCACTGCCGAACCTCGCGGTCGGAGGTCTGGGTGAATTGCTCGTACCAGAGGCCAACTGCCTGGAAGGGCTCGGGTGTCTCCAGGCAGACCACCTCGTCGGCCTGGTTCTGGAAGGATGTGCAGGCCTCCCTGGAGCAGACCGGCGCGGCCACCACGACCCGGGCCGGGTTCCGGGCCCTGACCGCCATGAGCGCGGCGCGCATGGTCGAGCCTGTGGCCAGGCCGTCGTCCACGAGCAGCACGATCTTGTCCGTGAGGTCGGGCTCGGGGCGTTTGCCCCTGTAGCTCTCTTCGCGCCGGGCCAGCTCCAGGCGTTCCCGGGAGGCGACCTCCGAGATGTCGGTGTCCTTCAGGCCCAAGGCTTCGATGACCGACTGGTTGAGCACAAAGGATCCGCCCGAGGCTATGGCGCCCATGGCCACCTCCGGCTGTCGCGGCACACCGAGCTTGCGCACCACGAACACGTCCAGGGGGGCGTCCAGGGCCTTGGCCACGGGCAGGGCCACCGGGACACCACCCCTGGGAAGGCCCAGGACGATGACATTGTCCTGGCCGGCATACTTCTGGAGCTGCCTGGCCAGGCGTCTGCCGGCATCGGTCCTGTTCTTGAATCGCTGCACCACGCCTCCTTTCTTCCTCAGGGCCCGGGGGGGTTGGCTCGGCCTGGGCTCACCGCGCTACAGATCGGGAGGAATGAAGATCTCCCTGGTGGCCGGCAGGCCGAGCGTGCTCAGGGTGACCCTGAGCCGGACCCTGCCTCACGGCTGTCTGATGCGGCCTGTAATGGGTTCCGTAAGCGCCTCTAAAGGCTGTCATGCAGCTGTTGCAGCGGCCGGGCGCAAAGGCCAGGCCACCGAGCCCAGCATGTCCCTGAAATCCAGGGCGTGGTCCCGGGCTTCGACAAAGGCTTCATCCTCTGCAGAGGCCTGCTCCATGAGGGACTCGATGAGCTCGTCCAGCTGCTTGCCTTCGGTGCGCAGGAACTCGTAGACATCCCAGGCAGACTGAAAGGAGACAGCGCCGTAAAACTCCTTGGGCTGCTTGGGGGGATCAAAGACATGGAGCACCGTGCCCAGGATGTACCTGCCCACCTGTGTCCGGTAGAGGCTGAGCTCGAGCCAGCTCTTGTAGCGCCCGGTCTCGTGCCGGTCGTCGACCTGCGCAAGCAGAACACCCTTGAACTCCAGGTCCTTGTAGGACATCCGTTTGACTGTAAACTTCTGCATCGTGTCCTCCTTAGAATTGGCGAAAGGCAATGAAAGCTTTCTTCTTCTCCAGGTGAGCAAACAGCTCTCAGCTCTGTTCGGGGAGGTTCGTCCCCGGGGTACCCTCTGACCGTGGGCGGCTGATCACATCCAACAGATAGGGAACGAGATGGTCGTCTCCGCTGTCCATGGTCACCGTGACGGTCACTGACCCGTCTGTCTGTGGCTTCAGTCGTGTCCCGTGAAGCCGGCTGGGTGTTGGTTGAAAGAGGCTTCCCGGAAGGAGCCCGGCTTGCTGCCGGTCCAGCCTGAAGGTCACTGTGGAGGGTTTTGATCTGGTTGCCATGATGGTGCACCTCTTCACGATAATGGTTTGCTTGTTGCCAGGTTCAGGTCCGCAGGGGCGGCAGCTCGCTCTCGTCCTCCAGGTCCATGCGGCTGGACAGGTAGCCGGCCAGGTCCTTGAGGGTGATCACGCCGTGCAGCTGCCCATTGCTGACCACCATCAGGCGGCTGTTGCCTGATTGCCCGATCCTGCTCAGGATCTGGGCCGCATTGGTGTCCGGGGAGACGGTGTTCTCCGGGTCGCACTGGCCGGCAACGTCCTTGACCCGGGTGGAGTCCCACTGCTCCTTGGGGACCTCCTTGACCTGCCGGGTGGTCACGCACCCCTGGAGACGGTCGTTCTCTGTCACCGGAAACATCTTGAAATGGTGGGTGTAGACATAGTCCTCGACCAGCTCGCGCAGGCTGATGGAGGCAGGCACCGTGACCGGGTTCTTGCGCATCAGGTCGCCCACGGTCTTGTCCTGGAGAACGTTTTTCATGAGCAGCTGGCGGTAGGAGGACTTGGAGGCGGCCTGGATGAACAGGCCGATCACGAAGTACCACACCCCTCCCACGAGGTTGCCGGAGAAGAGGTTGATCACCCCGAGCACGATGAGGGCTACCCCGAAGAAGGAACCCGCCTGGGAGGCCCACCGGGTGGCCTTCCTGAGGTCCTTTTTCCAGGCCCACAGGGCAGAGCGCAGCACACGGCCGCCGTCCAGGGGAAAGGCAGGCATGAGGTTGAAGCCGGCCACGATCCAGTTGATGAAGGCCAGGTAGCTGAGCACGCCGACCACGGGCACAGGCCAGGCGCCGGCCTGGCCGATGCGGTAGACGCCATAGAAGGCAAAGCCAAGGACCACGCTGGAAATGGGCCCGGCTATGGCCATGAAAAACTCGTCCTTGGGGGCTTCGGGCTCCTTGTGCATCTCAGACACCCCCCCGAAGAGGAACAGGGTGATTCCCTTCATGGGGATGTCGAACCGGCGGGCCACGATGGAGTGCCAGAACTCGTGGAAGAGAATGGACAGGAACAGCCCCAGGGCCCCGATGATGCCCATGCCCCAGTAGGTGCCGGTGGAGAGGTCCTCGTAAAAGTAGGGGAAGAAGTTGGCGCTCAGGGACCAGGCCACCAGAAAGGCGATGATCAGCCAGCTGGGGTCGATGTTGACCTCGAAGCCGAGGAGGGTGAAGAGGTGGATTTTTTTGCCGAACATGTTCAGTCGCCTGAGCGCTTCCGGGTGTTGTGATGTTTCTGCTGGGTCATGCGGGTGTAGGATGAGGCAGAAGGGGGCCTGGCAAAAGGTGGGAAAAGGGGTATTTATCGGGTAGGGCCCTCTACCCGGGAAGGGGAGGAGGAAATCAAAGGGAGGAAGTGGGGGATACTCTGGAGGATGGATATGCCCGGCAAAGGTGCTTTTTCAAACGGCAGGCCCCTTTCCGGGTTCCGGAAAGGGGCCTTTGGTTCGATCAGATGTGCACCATCCCGGGTCAGCGTTCCACCAGGAAGGAGATCTTGGCGGTGACCCGGTAGGCTGTGACCTTGTCGTTTTCCACCACGGCCTGGAACTCCTTGACGTAGACCGACTTGATATTGCGCACGGTTATGGACGCCTCGGTCACGGCCTGCTGCACGGCGTCCTCATAGCTGGTCTCGGATTGGGCCAGCACTTCAATGACCTTGACGAGTGACATCGCTTCTCCTTGTGTTTGTGTTCATTGCGGGCATCAGCTTCGGGTCAGGACATGTTCAAGACTCGATGCTGATCTTCTTGCCGCGGGTCTGTTCTGTTTCCTTGGGAAGCTCCACGCTGAGCACCCCGTTCTTGAAGGAGGCCTTGATGTCCTCCTCCCTGCATTTGCAGGGCAGGGGAATGGCGCGGTAAAAGGATCCGTAGCTGCGTTCGACCCGCAGCCGGTTCTCTTTTTCGTCGCGCTGCTCCTGTTTCTTCTCCCCCTGGATGACCAGGGTGTCGTTCTCGATGGACAGGTCGATGTCCTCGGGCTTCATGCCCGGGATCTCCGCGGTGACCGCGACCTTGTTGTCCGTCTCGCTCACGTCCACGGCCGGGAAAGAGCCTTCCGGGGGGTAGAGATCGGAAAACGAAGTGTCCACGACCTCCTGCATGAGGTCGAAGATGTCCTTGGGACGGCGGGTCCCGACGCCGCCCCTGCGGCGGGCCATGGGGTAGAATCGCTCAAGCATTGCAAGCCCCTCCTGGGTTATGGGTGTTCGCAGGCTGCCCCCGGGGTGGCCCCCAGTGGCGGCAGAAGACTTTTCCATGAGTGCAGTGTAGGCTCTGACAGCAGCGAGCAAAGGGGAGAATTGGGTGAACGATCGGGTATCGTTCCCTCACCCGATTGTTGCCTCGGGGCTTGCCAAAAACGATTCCCGCAGGCACATACTAAGGGGACGCCGCACTTTCAGTCGGCGGACAAGCAATCAGGAGAAGCGTATCATCATGAAGGGCAGGGAAGAGGCCCGGGCGGTCGGGGGTGCGGAAAAAGGCCGCTCCGACACTCCCGTTCCGCTGGTCGGGCTCGGCGCCTCGGCCGGGGGGCTGGAGGCCTTCAAGCGTTTTTTCCGCCATATGCCCGAGGACTCGGGCCTGGCCTTCGTGTGCGTCCAGCACACCCACCCGGAGCACAAGAGCATGCTGGGCGGCATCCTCGGCCGGGAGACCGGGATGCAGGTGGTGGATGTAAGTGAACCCGTGCGCGTGGAGCCTGACAAAATCTATCTGGCACCCGGCGACAAGCAGTTGGTGGTGGACGGTGACTGGCTGCGCCTGGAGCCCTTCCAGGGGGGGGCCAGGAGGCGGCGCCCCATCGACATGTTCTTCGAGTCCCTGTCCCGGGCGCGGGGGGACCTGGCTGTCGCGGCCGTGCTGTCAGGCACGCTGAACGACGGTGCCAGGGGACTCGCATCCATCGAGCGGCATGGGGGTCTGGTCCTGGCCCAGGACCCGGACACGGCAACCCACTCCTCCATGCCCCTGTCGGCCATCAACACCGGGCTGGTGGATTTCGTGCTGGCCCCGGAAAAGATGCCCCGGCTGGTCCTGGACTACTTTCAGCTTTCCAGCCGCAGGGGGGCGAAACACGTCCCGGTCCTGGACAATGAGGACGAACAGACCCTGCAGCGGTTGCTTACGCTGGTGCGCGAGCAGAGCAGTCAGGACATGGGGAGGTACAAGAAGGGCACCATTCTGCGACGCACGGCACGCCGCATGGGCAGGCTCGGTCTTTCCCGCCTGAGCGAGTACCTCGCCTACATGCAGGAGCATCAGCAGGAGGCCGAGGCCCTGTTCAAGGACCTGCTCATCGGGGTGACCGGGTTTTTCCGGGACAGCGGCCTGTGGCAGGAGCTTCGGGAAACAGTCATTCCCGACCTGATAGCCGGCAAGCAGGACGGGGAAGCGGTGCGGGCCTGGGTGCCGGGCTGCTCCGCCGGGCAGGAGGCCTACACCCTGGGCATGCTGCTGCTGGAGGCCGCGGAGAAGAGCGGCAAGCGGCTGGAGGTGCAGGTCTTTGGCACGGATATCGATCAGGATGCCCTGGCCAGGGCCAGGAAAGGGACCTACGCGGCAGAAGCACTGGAGCAGGTGCCGCAGGAGCTGCGCACGGCATACTTCCGTTCCAGAAACGGGTCCAGCTCGGCCGGCAACACGCTCAGGGAGGCCTTGCTCTTCAGCAGGCACAACCTGGTCACGGACCCGCCGTTCACCAACATGGACCTGATCAGCTGCCACAACGTGCTCATCTATCTGGAGAGCGAGCTACAGGAAAGCGTGGTCCTGCATTTTCACTTCGCCCTCAGGAAAGGCGGGGTTCTGGCCCTGGGGACCTCGGAAAGCCTGGGCCGGCACCTGGACTTGTTCCAGGTCCTGTCTAAAAAGTGGACGATATTCAGGCGCAAGGGGTCCAGGCGTCTGCCGGCCCGAAAGGCCCACCTGTCGCGGGACAAGGCTTACAGACATCTGACTGGCAATTCCAGTCAGCTCCCCCGCCCGGGCCACCTGTCGGACCAGGTGCGGCAGGTCCGCGC
>CAZUBS010000055.1:5033-9105 GCA_964618595.1 uncultured Desulfohalobiaceae bacterium | reverse complement strand
CACCTGCGGGGCGACGAGCGGGTGTAGCTGACACAACAAGTCCCGGGGCGGGTGCGCTCGCCCCAGACGTGGCCCGCGCCGCAGGCAGCAACCACCGGGCGGAACCAACGATGAGCGCGAGTCGCGAAACTGGGGTCCCTCACGGGGCCCCTTCTTCTTCTGTGAGGCCGCGCGGGCTCGGCGGCCCGCCGCCGGGCCCGCGCGGGCGGGGCGGTGGGGTCTCGCCGTCGGCCGCGCACCGCCCGTGCTCCGGCAGACCTTCGCGCCCCCCACGGGCCGATTCCCGCGGCCAGCTGCCCCAGGGACTCCATCTTTTCCGCCTGGATGACCCGCTTTTCCATGGCCTTGAGGGCTGAGATGTCGATGATGGTGGCCAGAAAGTGGGCTTCCCCGTCAATGTGCACGCTCCTGACGGCTCTAAGTACCGGGATCCGCTGCCCCGAGGCGGTGCGCAGCTCAGTCTCGCAACCCCCTTCTGACCTCCCCCCAGGCACGGGACACTGGTCGATGGGCTGGATGCAAACCGACTCCTCGCATGGGAGTTCGATGATCTCCTCCCGTGGAAAGCCGGACATGGACACGAGGGCTTGGTTGACGTCCACCACCCGCTGATCGGACTCCCTGACAATGATGATGCCGGCGGTTATGGAGTCGAGCAGCAGGCGCAGCCGTTGCTCGTTGCCCTGCAGTTCCTGGGTGCGCATGGCCACTTTGTTTTCCAAATCCTCGCGGTAGTCCCTGTTTTCTATCTCCAGCTCCCGGCGCCTGAGGGCGTTGTTCACGTTGACATACACGTCGTGGGGCTCGAAGGGCTTCAGGATGTACCCGAAGGCGCCGTGTTCGAAGGCCTTCCTGGCCACGTCCGGCTCGTCAATGCCGCTGACCATGACCACGGCCGTGTCCGGATGCTCCTTGGTCACGAACTGCAGCAAGTCCAGGCCCGAATCTCCCGGAAGCCTGATGTCCAGGAGAATCAGCGAAAAATGCTGACTTCCCAGCAACCCCCGTGCATGCTCAGCAGAACCGGCCTGCTCCAGCTCATACCCCTTGTCGGACAGCAAGCTGGACAAAATCTCCCGCACGTGCAGCTCGTCATCCACGATCAGAATCTTTGTCATGCAACGCTCCTCACATCTCAGAGTCATGCCGGTCGGAGGTCCCGTCCAGGACCTGCCGGATCTTCCCGGCAAGCTCCGTGCGCCTGGGCGGCTTCATGATCCAGCAGGCCACGTTGAGAGCACCAAGCTCCTCCTGCGACTTGCCCAGGGGGTAGCCGGTCCACACGATGACCGGCACCTCCGAGCCCATCTCCTGCAGGACCCGGGTCAGCTCCAGCCCCCCCATCCTGGGCATGACCACATCGGTGATGACCAGATCGATGTTCTGTCCTTGGCTTGCAAAGACGCGCACGGCTTCCTCACCATTGGTTGCCGTCAGGGTTTTGTACTCCAGGGAATCGAGGAGATCGGCCCCCATCTGCAGCACCAGGGGCTCGTCCTCCACCAGCAGGATCGTCTCTCCTCTCCCCAGGGGTGTTTCCTGAGTGATCCTGCGCCTGTCCGACCTGTCGGCAGGAAGTGCCGGCAAAAGCAGCGTCACCGTGGTTCCCAGCCCTTCCTCGCTCTCCAGCTCGATAAAACCCTTGTGCTGCCCCACTATGCCGTACACCTGTGACAGGCCGAGCCCGGTACCCTCTCCAGCCTGCTTGGTGGTGAAGAAGGGATCGAAGACCTTGTCCATGACACTGGCGGGGATGCCGCTCCCGGTGTCCTGAATCGAGAGCAGATGCCACCCGTCATGTCCGGTTTCCTTCGCCTCCTGGTCATGGCCCTGAGGACGGTGCTCCAGGGAGATGCGCAGCTCCCCTCCTCCGGGCATGGCCTGCTGGGCGTTCACCGCCAGGTTGGTGATGACCTGCTGCAAGCCTGCTGGGTCCCCCCGCATGAGGTACATGCCCGGTTCGATGTGCAGCTCGATGTGGATGGATTCCTTCAGCGTCCGCTCCAGCAGCCTAACTGTTTCCTTGAGAAAGGAAGCCAGGTCCAGGGGTTCCAGGCTGGCAAAGGACTTGCGGCTGAAGTCCAGGATCTGGCGAATGAGGTTGGCTGCCCGCTCCACCTGATCCTTGATGATGCCTGCCCGTTTCCTGGTCGTGGGCGAGGTCTGGGTGTCATTGAGGATGAGCTCTCCGTATCCGCCTATGGCCGAGAGCAGATTGTTGAAATCATGGGCGATCCCTGCGGCCAGCTGGCCCACGGCTGCCAGACGGTCCTGCTGCCTGGCGCGCTCTTCGACCTGCTTGTCCTCGGTGATCTCACGCACCGTCAGCACAGACCCCCCTGCGAGCGGCCCGGCATGGATCCGCAGCGCGGTGGCCAGAAAGTGCCTCTGTGGTGGCCCGGGGGCTGCGATCTCATGCCTGCTCATCCCTTTGGGGGGGGCCTCATAGAGCGCTTCCACGGGCAAGCCCCCCAGTGTGGTCAGCCGTGTGCCGTTCCCGTTGTAGTGCAGGACCTTCAAGCACTCCCGAGCCACGGGGTTGGCCTCGACAATGCACTGTCCCGAGTCCAGCAGGACGACCCCGATGGGCAGATTCTCCAGCAACGAGCTGAGCCGTGCCTTTTCCGACTCGATGAGCTCCCTGAGGCGCTCTATGGTCGTGGCCATCTGTCCGGCCATGGAGCGCAGCAGGTCTATCTGCTCCGATGAAAACTTGTCCTCGGCCTGGGCCCCCACGTAGAGCAGCCCACCGACCTCCCTTTCCTTCCCCACCACCAGGGGCACGTCAAAGGACGATCCCAGCCTGTCGATGGGGGCGGAGGTGTCGAAATCGATCAGGCTGTCGAGCGTGCTGGCCCGGATGATCTTGGTCCGCACCAGGTTTCTGGACACTCCCAGGCCTGACATGGTCTCGACCATCCAGCTCTTGATCCTGTCGTAGAGGGCATTGTCCAGCGGGCATCGGGACTGGACATAGAGCTGGTAGCCCCCATCCACCTTGAACAGGCTCGCGGCGACATCGTACCCGACCACCTGGTCCAGGTGGTCCATCATCAGGCTGAAGAGATCCTCATAGTTGAGGGCAGCACTGAGCGTCAGGGCCAGACCGCTGGCCACCTCCAGCTGGTAGGTGCGCTGTCTGACCCGTTGCTCCAGCCTGACGGTCAAGGCCTTGAGTTCTTCCTCGTAGCGCATGCGCTGGATGGCCAGGGCGTAATAGTCCCCGATCCTCCCCACTGCGTCGAGGTCCTGCTCGGTGTAGCCGTGTTCTGAATTGGCCAGGGCGATCTGTCCCACCACCTCCCCGCCCAGAAGCACCGGTACGGACAGGAACTGCTCAATGGGGATGTGGCCTTGAGGCATGCCTTTCCGGGCGGAGTGTTTCCCAGGGTCGTTGGTGTAAAACGGCTCCCTGGTGTTCAGTGCATGTCCCCACATGGCGGGGTAGATCCCCTGACTGTCCATGGAGAAAATCACCCGCTGCTGCTCCGGCACCACAGTGCAGGAGCCCTGCAGCATGTCGGTGAAGGTGTGGGCCACCAGGTCCCCCGAATCCTGGTCGATGGTGCCCACGTACCCGTGCCTGCTGTGGGTCAGCTCCCTGGCCTGCTCCAGCACGACCCGGGCAATGTCCCCGATGCTCGACTCAGGGGAAACAAGGGGATTGTACAACCTGGACAGGGCCCTGTTCACCTCCAGCTCCCGCTGCACCATGGCCTGGGCCTGCTTGCGCTGGCTGATGTCCATGACCGTGAACACCACCCCCGCTGCAATGTCCTCACCGTCCAGCGGGGTCGAGCTCAAAAGCACGTCAAAGACGTGGCCGTTTTTCCGGACCATCCTGGTCTCGATGCTGCCGGTGCCGTGCAGCTTGATCTGGCCGTACTTGACCCGCCCCACCCGGTCATATTCCTGCCGGTCGGGGTAGAGCATGCGGCTGTCCCTGCCCACGATCTCACCTTGCGCATAGCCCAGCAGGATCAACAACCGTTTGTTGCACAAGGTGATGATCCTCTCGCGCACCATGCCGATCCCGATGGGGGCGGCCTCGAAGATGGAGTTCAGGAGGGCC
>CAZUBS010000055.1:0-4933 GCA_964618595.1 uncultured Desulfohalobiaceae bacterium | reverse complement strand
TGGATGGTGGTCGCTTCAACCAGCTCGTAGGGGCGGGGCTGACCCTGCGCCAGCATCCGCCTGACGAGCCTGACGTCTAGGGGGTTGTCCTCGACCAGAAGAATGTGCATCAGTTTCTCAGGACAATAGGGTCTGACGTTTCGAAAGGTCGTGCGCAACCCCATGATACCTGGATGGTGATCTCTTTAGGTCGTATCATATGACATCCGTTTGCCCTCCTGCGGCAGGCCTCATCCGCGAAATGGACCTTTTGAAGCAACGAACTACTCCAGCGGAGATGTTTCAACTGTCTGCTAGTCTTTGCCCACAGCGATGCCCAGGGCCCTCCGCAGGCTCAGCAGCACGGGCGGTTTGCTGAGCACGGCCGCCGCCTCCTCGGGCAGGCGGCCTTCATTTCGCAACCTGCTGCCCCAGCCGGTGAGCAGGATGATTGGGGTCTGCGGCGAGAGCCGCTTCACCCTATCGATCACTTCCCGGCCGTCCATGAAGGGCATGCCCAGGTCCGTGATGAGCAGGTCAAAGGGGGTGCCCGCTGCCAGGGCCGATTGGAACTCTTCGACTCCCTGCGACCCCCCTTCCGCCAGGACCACCTCGTGGCCGTCCATGGTCAGCATGTCCTGGAGCAGCTTGCGGATGGCGGCTTCGTCATCGATGCACAGGATACGCAGGGGCCTGACCGGCTCCACTGGTTCATGCTCCTGCTTTGGAGGCTCCCCCTTGGCCTGCCTGGGAGGGAAGAGCATCCGGACGATCGTGCCCTGCCCCGGTTCGCTGTGGATCTCGATCTCTCCATCGTGTCGTTGCACCACGCCATAAACCATGGCCAGCCCCAGCCCCGTGCCATGCTCTCCCTTGGTGGTGAAAAAGGGCTCCAGGGCGCGCTTTGCCGTGACCTTGTCCATTCCCGCGCCCGTGTCCTTCACGATGAGGGAAAGCATGCCTTCTTCGAGGCTGGTACGCAGGAGGATGGTGCCCTCCTTTTCGATGGCGTCCACGGCGTTCAACACCAGGTTGGTCAGGGCTTCACGCAGTTCGCTTTCGGACCCGTGAAGCATGGGAAGGTCCTGGGCCAGGTCCGTGTCCACGATGACCGACACTCCCTGCTGCTGAGGAATGTCCCGCCACTTGGGCCGGGTCAGGTCCACCACCTGCTCCACCACCTGGTTGATGTTGACCGGAAACAGATTTTCCCTGTCCTCCCGCTTGCGGTAAAACTCCCGCATCTGGCCGATGATCTGAGTCACATCCCCGGAGGCCCTGCGGATGTTCGCCAGGTAATGCCTGGCCTTTTCGTCCAGATCCTGGCGCTCCAGGAGCAGGTCGGTGTACCCGACAATGGGGGACATGGCGTTGTTGATGTCGTGCACGATGCCGCTGGCCATCTGCCCCAGGGCCCGGATGCGCTCCTGCTGCAGCGTGGCCTCCTGGGTCTTCTGCAGATCCAGGTAGGCCCGCTGCAGCTTCTGAAAGAGCATCTTGCTGCGCACGGCCAGGGCCAGGTGGTTGCCCAGCTGGTGCAAAAACTCCTTGTCGATGTCGGAATAGCCCCTGTTTTTCGAGGCCACCACCAGAAACCCGATCAGCCCGCTCCCCGTGACCAGCGGCACGATCTCCACGGCGTTGCAGCCCGAGACTTCAAGCCTCTCCCGGACCGGCTGCTCGCAGCTTCGGCGGTCGTCTTCCAGGGTCCGGGCCTCGTTCCCGTGGAGCGGCTTCAACACCAGGGGGATGACCTGCTCCCAGCCCAAGGAACCGGCCCCTTCCCGGGGTGGAGTCTTGAGCGCGGTCACAACGAGCGCCTCCTGCTCGGCATTGAACAGCAGCACCCCGGTCAAGGCCGTGTCCAGGTGCGTGTCCAGGGTCCCAAGCACGACATCGAAGGTGGAGTCCAGGTCCAGCCGCTCGCTGGTGGCCAGCGAAATCTGATTGAGCAGGCTGTTGCGCTCATACTGTTTTTGGATGGTTTCCTCGTGCCGTTTCAGGTCGGTGATGTCCTGGTTGACCACGATGGCCGCCTGGAGCTTCCCCTGCTCGTCCAGCACCGGGGCGGTGGAGTTGAGGATGATCTTCCTCCGGCCGTCAAAGGCATCGATCTCCAGGAGCTCGCCCTTGATGGTTTTCCCCTCTTTGATCGTATGGGCTAGCGCCCAGTCGTCGGGCGCGATCTCTTGGCCCGAGGGCAGCCGCCTGGCCTTGAAAATCCCGTACTCCTCCGGCCCGACATGAGGCGCCTGCCCCCAGATGGCCACGCCCGCGGGGTTGCCTCTCACAAGCGTGCCGTGCTGGTCGGTGATCCACACCCCGACCGGCACAATATCGAACACATTCCGGAAAAGGCCCTCGCTTTCCTTGAGGGCCTGCTCAGCCTGCTTACGCTCGGTAATATCCTGCAGCGAGCCATACAGCCCTCGTACCTGTCCATCCTTATCCGTATCCACCACCCCTCGAATCTGGACGCAAATCTCGCGACCATCCGGATTCGTCCTGGCCAATTCCAATTCGTAGGGTCTTCCTTCACTCAGCGCACGGGTCACTGCGACATCCAGCCGCTTGGCATCTTCCGGGTGATAGAGCTCGAGCTGCCCCTGATAGTCCGGAGGAGGTTGCTCCGGGTCCAGACCCAGGATGTGGGAGAGATTTTCAGACCAGGTAACCGTGTTTGTCTCCGGCAGCCATTCCCAATCCCCGAGGCCTCCGATACGCTGGGCCTCCTTGAGCCTTTGCTCGGACTTCCTGAGCTGCTCGTTGGCCTTCTGCAGCTCGTGGGTTCGCTCGTCCACCAGGGCTTCCAGACGCTGCTGGTAGCGCTGCAACTCCTGACCCAGGGCGTGCCGCTCATGTGCATAGAGCACTGTGCGGCTCAACAGCTCCGAAGAAATGCTTCCCTTGACCAGGTAGTCCTGGGCTCCCTTCTGAATGGCCTCCCTGGAAGTCTCCAGATCCCCCAGCCCGGTCAGCACGATGACCGGGAGAGAAGGGACAGAATGTTTCTGGAGCTTTTCCAAGGTTTCTATGCCCTGGCTCTCCGGCAAGCCCAAGTCAAGAAGTACCAGATCGACCGGCCCTTTTGCCAGACACTCGAGCCCCTTGGTCAGCGTCTCCTCGCAAAGCAGCTCGAACTCGCCCTCGTCCCAGCTCAACATCTCCCGGATGAGCCGGGCATCGCCGGGGTTGTCTTCGATGAGCAGAATCTTCATAGGCTCGTTCCTTTCAGCAAAAGGCCTTATCTCTCGTCCCGGCGTAGCTGAAAGCGAAGCCGGATCATCATTTGCTTCACTTCCCCGGCAGCTTGACCACGGAGAGCCAGAAATCTTCAATAGACCTGACCACCCGCACGAACTGCTCGAAGTCCACCGGCTTGGAGATAAAGCAGTTGGCGTTGAGGTCGTAGGTCCTCATGATGTCCTCCTCGGCCTGAGACACGGTCAGGATCACCACCGGGATGCGCTTGAGCGTTTCGTCCGTCTTGATCTCCTCCAGCACCTCCCGCCCGTCCTTTTTGGGAAGGTTGAGGTCAAGCAGGATCAGGTCCGGGGTGGGTGCGCCGGCGTGCCCTCCTCGTTTGTACAGAAAGTCCATGGCCGCTTCCCCATCCTCCGCAATGTGCAGGGAGTTCTTGACCTTGCCCTCCTTCAGGGCCTCCTGAGTCAAGCGCACATCAGCCGGGTTGTCCTCCACCAGCAAGATGTCAATGGCCTTGATCATATCGTCTCCTATGGCTTTCGTTGGCGGGAAATGTCTTTTCCTTCCCGCCTTATATTCATCCTTCAGCCTTCACCCTTCATCCTTTTCTTCTACCGCCGGCAGGGTAAACCGGAAATCCGCCCCCTTGCCCGGCTCGGACCTGACCCAGATCTTCCCGCCGTGGCCCTCCACCACCTTCTTGCAAATTGCCAGGCCGATGCCCGTCCCCTCGTACTCGCTACGGCCGTGGAGGCGCTGGTAGAGGCGAAAGATGCGGTCCTGGTACTTTTCGTCCAGGCCGATGCCGTTGTCCCGCACCGAGAACTCCCACAGCCCGTTCAGCCTGGTGGCGCTGATCTCGATGCGCGGCGGCTCATCGCCGCGGTACTTGATGGCGTTGGCCACCAGGTGGTCGAACAGGTAAAAGAGGTCCCGGGCAATGCCCTGGACCCGTGGCAGGTCATGATGCACGATTCGGGCCTGTTTTTCTTCTATCTCCTCGGACAGGTCCTCCAGCACTTCCTGCACTTTGTCCCTGGTGTCCACGGTCGTAAATTTCTCCGTCATCCGGCCCACCCCGGAATACGTCAACAGCCCTTCGACAATGTTCTGCATCCGGGTCACCCCGCTCATGACGAACTCGATGTACTCGTCGGCCTCCTTGGTCAGCCGTCCCTTGTACTTGCGCACCAGGAGCTGGGCGAACCCGGCGATGCCCCGCAGGGGTTCCTGCAGGTCGTGGGAGGCGGAGTAGGCGAACTGGGCCAAGTCCCGGTTGGACATCTTGAGCTGTCGCACTTTGCGGGCCAGATCGTCCTGGGCCTTGCGCCGCTCCTCCATCTCCTGCTGAAGGGCCTGGCTGGAGGCCTGAAGCTGCTCGGCCATGACATTGAACGATGCGGCCAGCTCGGCCAGTTCGTCTCCGGTCTGCAGCCCGATGCGCGTGTCGAGCCTGCCTTGTCCAATGCGCCCGGCCCCCTGACGCAAAGCCCGGGCGGCCAGCCAACTCGGCCAGGCCGCCATGGTGGTCCTGGACAACGCCTCCCGCGACCACACGCCGGAGGTGCTCGCGGCCTTCCAGGACCGCCGGGGCGCAGACAGGCTGCAAACCATCCGCCTGCCCGTGAATATCGGCGCGCCGTCCGCCCGCAACTGGCTGGCCCACCCCGAGGCGCTCGACGGCTTTGCCTACGGCGCCTTCGTGGATGACGACGCATTGCCGCCCCCGGACTGGCTGCAACGGCTGGGA
>CAZUBS010000054.1:7539-9166 GCA_964618595.1 uncultured Desulfohalobiaceae bacterium | reverse complement strand
ACTCCCAAGTCATCCCGGACTCGCCTGCCCCGGCGTAGCTTAAGCGAAGAGGGGATCCGGGATCCATGCCTTTAGCGGTCATCCGGACAAAGGCATGGATTCCGGCTCGGAGGCCGGAATGACGGTACATTGGAGCATCGATCTCACTTGGCAGCTCTCGGGTCAGTATCCGTCATTTCCATACAAAACGTCGAAGAACCATTTTTCATAAAACGCAGAGAGCCTGGACTGGACCCGGCGCGGGCCTGTTTCTACAACCCGGACTTGAGGACCATGTCGGTGATCGGACCGCGGGAGCGTTCGCCCTTGAGCACGATGTGGGCATAGTTCCGGGCGCCCTTGAGCTTCTTGACCACCCAGTTCAACCCGTTGTTGGACTCGTTGAGATAGGGGCTGTCCACCTGGCGGGTGTCTCCGAGGCAGACGCACTTGACCCCTTCGCCCATGCGGGTCAGCAGGGAACGTGTTTCGGTGCGGGACATGTTCTGCATCTCGTCCACGATGACCACGGCGTTCTCCAGGTTCATGCCCCGGATGTAGGCGATGGGCAGAATCTCGAACTTCTTTGGGTTGAAGCGCATGGTGGCCAGCTCGGGGTCGAGGAAGATGCGGTTGGCCGGCCTGAGCTCGTGCAGCTTGAAGACCAGGTCGAAGACGTAGCGGATGTAGGGCTGCATCTTGTCCTCCACGTCACCGGGCAGGTAGCCCATCTTGCTGCCGATCTCCACCACCGGCTTGACCAGATAGACCTTGCGGAAGGGGGACTCCTTCTGCTCCAGGACCTGGTACAGGGCGCAGGCCAGGGCGATGAAGGTCTTGCCGTACCCGGCCTCGGACTGGATGGACACCAGGTCGATGCCCGGATCGTTGATCAGCTCCATGGCCAGGTTCTGGTACACGGTACGCGGGGTGACCCCCCAGACCCGGTGGGCGTAGTCGATCACCTTGGGACCCTGCGAGCCGTGGTAGACTGGTTTTCCCTCCAGCCACTGGAAGCAGTTGGGGATGGGCTCCTCGCCCTCCCCCGCAAAACCGGTGTAGCGTTGCGACTCGCTCTGGAAGGGGTTGGCGTCCCGGTACCCCTCGCAGCGGATGCCGTAGAGCTTGGCCTTGACCTGCAGGATCCGGTCGTTGGTGACCAGGATGGGGTCCTCGATGCCCTGCTCGATGATTTCCTTGAGCAGCAGATCGTCATTGGGCTCCCCGTTGTAGGCACCGTTCTGTGAGGCCTTGAACAGCTTAAGGGAGGGGTCGTCCAGCAGGATCTGGATGGCCTGACCGACCACGTGGCCAAGCCTGGAGTCCTTTTTCAGCCTGTCCAGCTCGAGCAGGACGGTGTAGGGGATGTGGACCTGGTTCTGCTCCCCGTTCTGCAGGGAATAGATGCTGCGGGGGTTCTCGATGAGGACGTTGGTGTCCAGGACGTAGTTTTTCATTGATATGTCTATGGCCGGGAGGTATCCCGACGTTGATCCCGTCCTACCACTAAAGAAAAATTGTTACAATCCGGTTTCGGGGCATCCTCCTGAAATCATCCGCTCACAGTGGCTGAAGCTCGCCCTGTCCGTCACCTGCCGGCCACTCCCCCTCCCCGGCCGAGGACCAGGGAACCGCGAGCTTCCCGTTC
>CAZUBS010000054.1:1778-7529 GCA_964618595.1 uncultured Desulfohalobiaceae bacterium | reverse complement strand
CATTGATATGACTATGGCCGGGAGGTATCCCGACGTTGATCCCGGCCTACAACTAAATGGCCGGTTTTACAATCAGAAGAAATAAGGAAAGAAAAAACGAAACTGGGGGCAATGACCGGAATCTTTCTTGTCGCTATCGCTATCGCTATCGGGGTCGGGATCGAATGATTTTCAGATTTTCAGAATTCATTGGCATGAAAAGCCAAAAAACCTCGATTCCGATAGCGATCCCGAGCGCGATAGCGATGAAAAAAAACGGTTCTTCCCTTCTGTCCTCTATCCACTACCCTCTATCCTCTTGAAGACGCGGCCTCCCAGACCTCGTCTTCATACGCCACGGCCACAGGAAAGGGGCTCCTTTGGACAGGAACCGCCCTGCTCCGGGTCATGACCAGCCCTCCCACCAGGGCCGTAAAAGGGGCAACCATGACCAGGCCGAAGCTGCCCACCAGGGTCTTGAGCACCTCCGCGGCCACAAAGACCAGGTTGGCCAGGTTGGTCAGGGGGACCCCCTGAGCCATGAAGGCCATGAGCAGGGTCACGTACCCTCCGGAGTAGGCCAGCAGCAGGGTGGTGGTCATGGTGCCGACAACCGCCCGGCCTACCCGCAGCCCTGACCTGACCACCTCCATCCGGCTCATGTCGGGGCTTTTGCGGACCACCTCGTCAAGGCTCGCCGCCACGTCCACGGCGATATCCATGACCGCCCCGGATGCGGCCAGGAACACCGCGGCCACAAAGATGCGCACCAGGTCCAGGTGGCTGAAGCCGGAATAGAGCAGGGTCTCGGCAAAGGGCAGGACCGCGCCGTTGATCTTGAAGCTGTTCGTGAAGACCAGGGCCAGACCGCAGCTGGTGAGCACGCCCAGCATCGCCCCGGTAAAGGCCACCACGCCCTTTCTGTTCAGCCCCGCCACCAGGAAGATGATCACCGCGGTCAGGCTCGAGACCACCCCGAGGGAGACCAGGATCGGGTCCATTCCCTTGAGAAGTGCCGGGACAAGAACCCGCCACAGGATCATGGCGGCAAAGACAAAGGACAGCAGCGCCTTCACTCCAGTCCATCCTCCAAAGGCCAGCAGCGCGAGAACGAGTAAGCTCAACAGCAGGACCTCCAGTCCGATCCGGTAATGCTCCTGGGGGTTGACGTAGACGACCTCGCCCTGCTGGTTCAGGCTGAGCACGACCAGAGCGGTTTCTCCCGGAGCGAAAAGCTTGTCGCGGTGCATGAGCCCGAGCAGGGGGTTGACGCCCTCCACCACCTGCCCGGCAAACGGCCCGTCCAGAAGCTCGAGCCTCACCTGCTGGTCCCCGCGCCTGATCAGCCCCGTGCTGGTGACCTCTGCATTGTCCACTCCCAGCACCAGGCCGCGGCTTCGCACCGCATTCTGATCCACTCTGGACTCGAAACCGGTGGGCCAGACCGCCAGGCCGACGATGATGACCAGGACCAATCCCACCAGGACAGCTTCACGGAACCAGGGTCTCTGCCAGAAGGAATGTCTCACCTGCGCGCTCCTCATGAGAAACAGGGGCGGGGTTGCCCCCGCCCCTGTGCTCGTTCATTTTCGACTCTCAGGTGCATCTGCCGCCTTGACCCAAATCCTCTCCCATGCAGAACCGGAGCAGCAGCAGTTACGTGCCGGAACTGCTGCTGCCCGCTGCAGGCTTCGTTTTCAATTACTGCAATGCAAGGCGGGTATTTTTAACGGTCTGGCCGCTGTAGTAGACCCTCGGCTCGATGCCCATGGCCTGCATGAGCTTTCTGGCCACGTCGGTGTTGTCGTAGTACCCGCTGAACAGCTCGGCACCCGCCCCGGAAGCAGCCGTGCTCACCGGTACACCGGTGTGGCTGTAGGAGGTCCAGGCCACACCTGCCTTCTGGTTCAGGATATGCGTCAGGGTGACGGTCAGCGGTTCATACCCGCCATACAGCCTGTAGGTGGTGTCGTCCCCGGCACGGACTGATTCGCCGCCCACGCTCCTGTCGAAGGCCTCCCGGATCTGGGCGATCTCAAAGCCCTTCAGCACCATGGGGTCGGTATCGTCTCCAGCGATCTTGAGCCCGAAGTGGCTCTCGATGAGGGGCAGCATGTCTTCGAACCGTGCATTGTCCGCATGGTTCTTCTTGAAAGGAGCCAGGACCTCCTGATCGAACTTTGTGAAGGAAACCTTTTGATTGCTCAGAATGTCGAAGGAGGTTTCGTACTTTGTCCCGGCAAAGCCAAGGGTCATGCCGCCGCATTCGTGGTCTCCGGAAATCACGATCAGCGTTTCCTCGGGATGGTGCTTGGCAAAGCGGACAGCGTGCTCCACTGCCCTGTCAAAGGCCAGGGTGTCCTCGATGGCGGCGGTTGCGTCGTTGGCATGGCTGGCCCAGTCTATCTTGCCGCCCTCCACCATCAGAAAAAACCCATCCGGGTTGTCCAGAAGCTCGATGGCCTTGGCCGTGAACTCGGGAAGGGTGATGTCTTCCGCGCGGGCATCCATATGGTAGGACAGTGCCTGGCTGTCCTGCAGCCAGCCGTTCCAGGCAATGGCCTTCTGGCCGGGCTTGAGCTTTTTGAAGTCCTCCTTGTTGTCCACCAGGGCGTACCCGTTCATTGTGGCGATGATGCGGGCATCCCCAAGGGGCTGCTTGGACTTGAGCCCCATGGGGTCCTTGAGCCCGCCGCCGCCGAAGAAGTCAAAGCCGCTCCTGGCCAGGGCCACGTCGATCTCGTGGTACATGCCGCGGGAGGGCACGTGGGCATAGAAAGCTGCGGGAGTGGCGTGGTCTATGGACACGCTGGAGACGATGCCCACCTTCATGCCCAGGTCCCTGGCCATCTCCGCGATGCTTTGCACCGGGCGCTGGCCAGGGTCCATGCCGATAAACCCGATGTTGGTCTTCTGACCTGCGGCCATGGCTGTTGCCGCCGCTGCCGAACCAGTGATGAACCGGTCGTTGGCATGGGTTGTGGTGATGCCCTGGACCGGGAAGGTGCTGGCGATGAGCTTCCCGTTCGTGTAGGCCTCTGCTGCCGCCTGCTGGGGAATGCCCATGCCGTCTCCGATAAAAAGGAAAACATACCTGGCCTGCCCCGCCAGGACGTGGCCCGGCAGAAGACAGGAGACCACACTCAAGACGACCAGAGCCACAATGGCCTTGCGTAAGAACCGGGAAATGGACGTGCGCTGCATAATCAACCTCCTTTTTTCAATTCTTTCGCTGTGGCCCGTCACGCCGTGGTGACCGGATCATGAAGATTGGTTGACGTTCGCTATAATCGGGGCCCCACCCGGAAGCTGTGGGCAAACAAGGAATGCACGATCCCGACTTCCTCTCAGAGTGGACAAGCCGCTTGAATGACTTTATTTTGCGCAGTCCATGTTTGTGAGCCCAGCAGGATTTTAAAATGCAGTGCATCACCGATCCGGAAACCCTCCGCGCCCGCTGCTTCAGGTGGCGCTGCCAAGGTCTGACCACGGCCCTGGTCCCGACCATGGGGGCCTTCCACCCGGGGCATGCAAGTCTCATGCGCTGGGCCCGGGAGAATGCGGACAGGGTGGTTGTCAGCCTGTTCGTCAACCCTGCCCAGTTCGGCCCTGGAGAAGACCTTGCCGCCTATCCCCGGGAACCGGAGCGGGACCGCGCCCTGGCCGAAGAGTGCGGCACCGACGCCTTGTTCATGCCCGCGGAAGCAGACCTCTACGCCCCTGACCACGCCACCTGGGTCGATGTGCCCGGGCTTTCGGATGTACTGTGCGGGCGCAGTCGTCCCACACACTTCCGTGGGGTGTGCACTGTGGTCTGCAAGCTGCTGCTGCTCACCCTGCCCAGCCTGGCCGTGTTCGGCCGCAAGGACTGGCAGCAGCTGGCCGTTATCCGCTGCATGGCCAGGGACCTGCTCGTTCCAACCCGGATCGTGGGCAGGCCCATCGTGCGCGAGCCGGACGGGCTGGCCATGAGCTCGCGAAACGCCTATCTCACTTCTTCACAGAGGGAGCAGGCCCCGAACCTCTATTCAGGGCTGGTGCGGGTGGAAAATTTAGTGCACAGCGGCTGCCTGAGCTCCAAAGAGCTTCTCCAAAATCTGACCCAATGGTATGCCGCAGCTTTGCCCGAGGGCAGAATCGACTACCTGGAGCTGGTGGACCCGGACTCCCTGCAACCCGTCACCAGCCTGGACCGGCCCGCCCTGCTGGCCGTGGCCGTCTATCTGGGAAGGGCTAGGCTCATCGACAACATCCTCCTGTACCCTCCGGGCTTTTCCCATGGGACGGGCTCCCCACCCGGGACCACTGACTGAGGAGGCACAAGAGACATGCCCGAAGAGAACAAGGGTCCCCTGAGCCGCACCAGGAGCTTCCTCAAGACCAACCTCCTGGCAGGAATCCTGTTCCTGACCCCTTTGGCCGCCACCTTCTTCTTCCTCAAGCTGCTCATTCAGTGGGTGGACATGGTGCTGCTGCTCATCCCCTCGCCCTGGCGGCCGGAAAACTTCCTGCCTTTCCCCGTGCCGGGCCTTGGGTTCATTGTCCTCTTCGCCCTGCTGCTCTGCACGGGGTTCGTGGTCCGCAACTACCTGGGGCGCAAGCTGGTCCAGGTCTGGGAGCGGGTCATGGGGCGCATCCCCCTGGTCAACAAGCTCTACTACGCGGTCAAGCAGCTTATCGAGACAGTGCTCGGCGGGTCGGGCAAGGACTTCAAAAGGGTCGTCCTGATCCAGTTTCCCCGGCTCGGTGTCTACTCCCTGGGGTTCGTGACCGGCGTGGGGGTGGGTGAAATCCAGGACAAGACCCACCAGAAGGTTCTCAACATCTATGTCCCCACCACCCCGAACCCGACCTCGGGCTATTATCTGATGGTGCCCGAGCAGGAGACCATCCCCCTGGAAATGAATGTGGAGGACGCCTTCAAGCTCCTTATCTCAGGGGGGATCGTGAACCCTGAGGACACCTCCTACAGGCTGGGGCAGCGTTCGTGACGGAGCCTGACACCCGAAAGCGCCCTGTACAGGACCCGCATTTGTGAGTATGCATCCCAACGCACCGCCGGTGCATCAGTGCATCCTGCTCCCCGCCTGACAACGCAGCAAAAACACGCGCCGGGGTAAATCACAGCAGACGGCGAGCTTTTCCAGGAGGTTAGATGCGTATGAAATCGACCCAGCAGCGCTACATCTTTTCATCGGAATCCGTGACCGAGGGCCATCCGGACAAGGTGGCCGACCTGATCTCCGACTCGGTCCTCGATTCCATCATGGACCAGGACCCGGAATGCCGGGTGGCCTGCGAGACCCTGGTCACCACCGGAATGGCCTTCATCGCAGGCGAGATCACCACCTCCGCCTATGCGGACATGCCCCAGATCGTGCGCGAGACCGTCAAGGGCATCGGGTACAACAGCTCCGACATGGGGTTTGACTGGGCCACCTGCGCGGTCATCACCTCCATTGACAAGCAGTCCGCGGACATTGCCCAGGGCGTGGACCGTGAGCCACCAGAAAAGCAGGGCGCCGGCGACCCGGGGGGGCCGCCCGGGACGAAACGGGCCCCCCGGTCATTCGAACGCGCCACGCCCCGTCGCCCCGAGCGGGCGGCGCGCGCGCCCCGGGGACCCACCGGGAGACGGCGGCGCCGGCGGCGGCGCGGACGTGCCCTACCACACCGCCCCGGCCAGGGAACCGGTGTGGGTCCGCGCGCCCGACCGGCCCGTCCCCAGCTGCTCGCGGACGCCCGGGGCGAGCACGGACACTTGCCCGGGGT
>CAZUBS010000054.1:0-1768 GCA_964618595.1 uncultured Desulfohalobiaceae bacterium | reverse complement strand
GTTCGGCTACGCCACCACCGAGACCGAGACCTTGATGCCCGCCCCCATCTACTGGGCCCACAAGCTCTCCCGCCGCCTGACCTACGTGCGCAAGAAAAACATTCTCGACTTCCTGCGGCCCGACGGCAAGACCCAGGTCTCTGTGGAGTACGACAACGGCTCCCCGGTGCACATCGACAACGTGGTGGTCTCGGCCCAGCACACCCCCGAAGTGGCCCACCAGGACCTGACCGATGCCATCCGCGCCGAGGTCATCAAGCCCATCCTGCCCGGCGAGCTCTTCGACAAGAAGACCAGGGTCTACATCAACACCACCGGCCGCTTCGTCATCGGCGGCCCGGTGGGCGACTGCGGCCTGACCGGACGCAAGATCATCCAGGACACCTACGGCGGCATGGGGGCCCACGGCGGGGGCGCCTTCTCCGGCAAGGACCCCTCCAAGGTTGATCGCTCCGCCGCCTACATGGGCCGCTACATCGCCAAGAACATCGTGGCTGCCGAGCTGGCCCAGAAGTGCCAGGTCCAGATCGCCTACTGCATCGGTGTGTCCGAGCCTGTCTCGGTGCTGGTGACCACCTTCGGGACGGGGAAGGTCGACGATTCCGTGTTGACCAAGGCGGTACGGGAGGTCTTTGACCTGCGACCCTACTCCATCATAACCTTTCTGGACCTCAAGCGGCCCATCTTCAGGGAGACCACCAACTACGGCCACTTCGGCCGCGAACGCCCCGAGTTCACCTGGGAAAAGACAGACTCAGTGGACGATCTGCTCACGGCCTGCAAGGTATGATTAGGCTCAAAGCTCAAAGCTGAAAGCTCAAAGTTAGAAATGAGAAAGGGCGGGGTAAACCCCGCCCTTGTTTTTGAGGCGGGCGCCTGTCCCATCGGTCCGATCGGTCCTATCAGTCCGATCCGTCCTATCGGACGGGCGCCCGCCTCTTCTCTTTTCTTTGCCCTTACTTCATCCTTCCGCCTTCGCCCTTCATCCTTTAATAGCGGTAATGCTCCGGCTTGTACGGCCCCTCCACGGGTACGCCGATGTACTCGGCCTGCTCTTTGGTCAGGGTGTCCAGCTTGACGCCCAGGCGGTCCAGGTGCAGCCGGGCCACCTCCTCGTCCAGCTTCTTGGGCAGGACCATGACCGTGGGCTCGTAGTCCGTGGCGGCCAGCTCGATCTGGGCCAGGACCTGGTTGGTGAAGGAGTTGGACATGACAAAGCTGGGATGGCCGGTGGCGCACCCCAGATTGACCAGCCTGCCTTCGGCCAGGACGATGATGGACCGGCCGGAGGCCAGCCGCCACCGGTCGACTTGCGGCTTGATGTTCTCCACGGAGCACTCGGAACTCTCCTCCAGGTAGGACATCTCGATCTCCGAGTCGAAGTGGCCGATGTTGCAGACGATGGCCTCGTCCTTCATCATCTCCATGTGCCGGCCGGCAATGACGTGGTAGTTGCCCGTGGCGGTCACGAAGATGTCCCCCAGGGGGGCGGCCTCGTCCATGGTCAGGACCTCGTAGCCTTCCATGGCCGCCTGCAGGGCGCAGATGGGGTCGATCTCGACAACAATGACCCGGGCGCCGAATCCGCGCATGGACTGGGCGCAGCCCTTGCCCACGTCGCCGAACCCCGCCACCACCACGACCTTGCCCGCGATCATCACGTCGGTGGCCCGCTTGATGCCGTCCGCCAGGGACTCCCGGCAGCCGTAGAGGTTGTCGAACTTGGACTTGGTCACCGAGTCGTTGACATTGATGGCCGGGAAGAGCA
>CAZUBS010000053.1:6323-9194 GCA_964618595.1 uncultured Desulfohalobiaceae bacterium | reverse complement strand
ACTACGCCCACGTGGACTGCCCGGGCCACGCCGACTACATCAAGAACATGATCACGGGTGCGGCGCAGATGGACGGCGCGATTCTGGTGGTGGCGGCCACGGACGGCCCCATGCCCCAGACGCGCGAGCACATTCTCCTGGCGCGCCAGGTGGGAGTGCCGAGCCTGGTGGTCTACCTGAACAAGGTGGACCTGGTGGACGACGAGGAGCTTCTGGAGCTGGTGGAGCTGGAGGTTCGTGAGCTTCTGACGGGCTACGGCTTCCCCGGGGACGACATTCCGGTGGCGGCGGGCAGCGCGCTGAAGGCGCTGGAGTCCGACGACCCCAACAGCGAGGAGTGCAAGAGCATCCGCGAGCTGCTGGCGGCCATCGACGACTACATCCCCGAGCCCGAGCGCGAGCGTGACAAGCCGTTTCTGATGCCCATCGAGGACGTTTTTTCCATCTCCGGCCGCGGGACCGTGGTCACTGGGCGCGTGGAGCGCGGCGTGGTCAAGGTTGGCGAGGAGATCGCGATCGTGGGCATGAAGGACACCCGCAAGACGGTTGTGACGGGTGTCGAGATGTTCCGCAAGATTCTGGACCAGGGCGAGGCCGGTGACAACGTGGGCGTGCTGCTGCGCGGCGTGAAGCGTGACGAGGTGGAGCGCGGCCAGGTGCTGGCCAAGCCGGGCTCGATCACCCCGCACAAGAACTTCAAGGCCGAGGTGTACGTTCTGAACAAGGAGGAGGGCGGTCGTCACACGCCGTTTTTCTCCGGGTACCGCCCGCAGTTCTACTTCCGGACCACGGACGTGACCGGTGTGGTGACCCTGGAGGAGGGCGTGGAGATGGTCATGACCGGTGACAGCGCGACCGTCAGCGTGGAACTGTTCCAGCCGATCGCCATGGACCAGGGGCTGCGGTTCGCCATCCGCGAGGGCGGACGCACCGTGGGCGCCGGCGTGGTTACCGAGATCACGGAGTAGACAGACATGGTTGAAATGAACAGCGAGCGGATCAGGATCAAGCTCAAGGCATACGACTACCGGATCCTGGACAAGGCCGTGGGAGAGATCGTGGACTCCGCCCGGAACACCGGTGCGAGCATTGCCGGGCCGATCCCCCTGCCGACCCGCATCCACAAGTACACGGTCAACAGGTCCCCGCACGTGGACAAGAAGTCCCGGGAGCAGTTCGAGCTCAGGATCCACAAGCGCCTTCTGGACATCCTGGAACCGACCCAACAAACCGTCGACGCACTCGGCAAGCTCAGCCTGCCTGCCGGCGTGGACGTTGAAATCAAGCTGTAAGGAGCGCCGGTCATGGCCAAGACCCTTGGACTCATTGGCAGAAAGCTGGGCATGACCCGGATCTTCGGGCCGGGAGGGAAGTCCATTCCCGTCACGGTCATCGAGGCGGGTCCCTGCCCGGTCATCCAGAAGAAAGATAAGGAAAGCGACGGGTACGCCTCGTTGCAGGTGGGGTTCGATCCTCTGCCCGCCCACAGGCTGACCAAGCCCAACCGCGGACACCAGCAAAAGGCCAACAAGGGCTTCTTCCGCCATCTGCGGGAGTTCCGGCTGGATGACGTCAGCGGGTACGAGCAGGGTCAGGATCTCGATGTGGGCCTGTTCGCCCCTGGGGAGCGGGTCAAGGTGTCAGCCACGTCCAAAGGAAAAGGTTTCGCCGGGGTCATGAAACGGTGGAACTTCAAGGGCTCGCCAGCCTCCCACGGGCACGAGAAGGTGCACCGCAAACCGGGTGCCGTCGGGCAGTGCGCCGACCCGGCCAGGGTATTCAAGGGCAAGCACATGCCCGGGCAAATGGGGGCCAAGGTCGAGACCCTGAACAACTCCGAGATCGTTGACGTCCGGGCGGAAGAGAACCTGCTGCTGATCAGGGGGCAGGTGCCGGGACCCAGGGGCGGCATCGTCATCGTACGCAAGAAGAGCTGAGGAACGCACCATGGCCGTTGTCAAGATAATCGATCAGCAGAAGAAAGAAGTCGGCGACATCACTCTGCCCGAGGATATATTCGAGGTGGAGGTCCGTCCGGAGATCCTCAATTTCGTGGTCCGTTCGCAGCTGGCTGCCAAGCGGGCCGGGTCCGCAAGCGTCAAGAACCGTGCTTCCATCACCGGCGGGGGCAAGAAGCCCTGGCGCCAGAAAGGAACCGGCCGGGCCAGAGCAGGCAGTGTCCGTTCCCCGCTGTGGCGGGGAGGGGCGGTGGCCCAAAGGCCGCAAACCCGGCAGTACTCCATCAAGGGCAACAAAAAGGGCAGAAAGCTGGCTTTGAAGATGGCCTTGTCATCCAGGCTGGCCGAGGAAAATCTGCTGGTGGTCAACCGTTTTCAGCTGCCGGAGATCAAGACCAAGGCTTTCTGCGAGATCAGGGACCGTCTGGGGCTCAAAAAAGTCTTGATTGTCGTGTCGGAACAGGATAACAACCTTGAGCTTTCGTCCCGCAATATTCCGGGAGTGAAGGTCATGCACCAGGACAGCCTCAACGTCTACGACGTGCTCCGCTATCCCCAGTTGGTGCTCGCTCCGGAAGTGGTGGAGAATCTACAGGAAAGGCTGAAGTAAACCATGGATTACACGACAATTCTCATCAAGCCGCTGATCTCGGAAAAGTCGACGGCCATCAAGGAGCAGGCCAATCAGGTTGCCTTCCAGGTGGCACGGGGCGCGAACAAGATCGAGGTCAAGAAGGCAGTCGAGGAGGCCTTCAAGGTCAAGGTGAACGGTGTGAACATCGTGAACATCCGTTCCCGGGCCCGCAAACGTTTCGGCCGGACCACCGGGAAGATCTCCGGCTACAGGAAGGCCTACATCACCCTGGCGCCGGGTGAGAAAATCGAGTTCTTCGAAGGGGTGTAAGAGACATGT
>CAZUBS010000053.1:5752-6313 GCA_964618595.1 uncultured Desulfohalobiaceae bacterium | reverse complement strand
CATGTCCATCCGGAAGCTGAAGCCGACCTCTCCGGGGCGGCGTACCATGACGATCTCCGGGTTCGATGAGATCACCCGTCAGGGATTTGAAAAGTCCCTGGGAAGCGGTCTGACCAAGAAAAGCGGCCGCAACAACAACGGCCGGATCACGGTCAGGCGTCGCGGCGGCGGTCACAAGCGCATCTACAGGTTGATCGATTTCAAGCGCAACAAGCTCGACATACCCGCCAGGATCGCTGCAGTGGAGTATGATCCCAACCGCAGCGCCCGCATCGCCCTGCTGCATTACGTGGACGGTGAAAAGCGCTATATCCTGGCCCCGGTCGGCGTGGGTGTTGGCACTCAGGTCATGGCCGGAGAAGGTGCGGACATCAAGCCCGGCAATGCATTGCCCCTGTCCCGGATTCCCCTGGGTACCGTGGTGCACAACATCGAGCTGCAGCCCGCCAAGGGCGGGCAGATGTGCCGTGCCGCCGGCACCTACGCCCAGGTGGTGGCCAGGGAGGGCAAGTATGCCTCCCTCAGGCTTCCTTCGGGCGAGATCCGCAAGGTGCTCTCCAC
>CAZUBS010000053.1:0-5742 GCA_964618595.1 uncultured Desulfohalobiaceae bacterium | reverse complement strand
GATGACCTCGAAGGGCTGCTGACCGAGAACCGCGAGTATCTGGGGGCGCGCAACCGCAAGTTCGTGATCCATCCCGGCTCCGGCCTGGCGAAGAAGGCGCCCAAGTGGCTGATGGCCTTCGAGCTGGTGGAGACCTCGCGGCTCTTCGCCCGCACCGTGGCACGGATCGACCCGCGCTGGATCGAGCCCGCGGCCGAGCACCTGGTCAAGCGCAGCTACTCCGACCCGCACTGGGAGATGAAGCGTGCCCAGGTGGTGGCCAGGGAGGGCAAGTATGCCTCCCTCAGGCTTCCTTCGCTCGAGATCCGCAAGGTTCTCTCCACCTGCTATGCCACGGTCGGTCAGGTGGGCAACGTCGACCATGAGAACATCACCCTGGGCAAGGCCGGCCGCAAGCGGTGGATGGGCAAGCGCCCCGAGGTTCGCGGCGTGGCCATGAACCCGGTGGACCACCCCCTGGGTGGTGGTGAGGGAAGGAGCTCGGGAGGCCGGCATCCGGTCACACCCTGGGGCAAACCCACCAAAGGGTACAAGACCCGGAACAAGAAGAAATCTTCCTCCAAGCTGATCGTGAAGAGACGAGGCAAAAAGTAGGTGCTGTCATGCCAAGATCGCTAAAAAAAGGCCCTTTCATCGACGACCACCTGATCCGGAAGGTCGACCGGGCCCACGAGAACAGGGACAGACGGGTCATCAAGACCTGGTCGCGCCGGTCGACGATCGTGCCGGAAATGGTGGGGCTGACCTTTGCCGTGCACAACGGCAAGAAGTTTGTTCCAGTCTTCGTGACCGAGAACATGGTCGGCCACAAGCTGGGGGAATTCGCGCCCACGCGGACCTTTTTCGGTCATGCCGGGGACAGAAAAAGCCAGGCCAAACGATAATCACTGAGGTCCGTTACCCATGGAAGCCAAATCACTAGCTCGACATATTCGCGTGTCGCCGCGCAAGGCCAGGCTCGTGGCCGACAACATCAAAGGAAAGCCTGTCGAGGATGCCATGAACATCCTGGCCTACACACCGAAAAAGGCCGCGGGAATTCTCTCCAAGGTTTTGCGATCGGCCATCGCCAATGCGGAGCAGATTCCCGGAGTAGACATCGACACACTGTATGTGAAGCAGGTGCGGGTCGATGAAGGGCCGACCTGGAAACGCATCATGCCGCGCGCCATGGGCAGGGCCACGCGCATCCTGAAGCGGACCAGTCATATCACGGTCGTCGTGGACGAACTATAGGAGGAAGAGCGCCTTGGGTCAGAAAGTCCATCCATACGGATTCCGGTTGGGGTACAACAAGAACTGGCAGTCCCGCTGGTTCAGCAAGAAGGAATATTCCGGGTATGTCTACGAAGACAGGAAGGTCCGGGATTTCATCAAGAAGAAGCTCTACCATGCCGGAATCTCCAAGATCGAGATTGAGCGTGCCGCCGTAAAGGTTCGTCTGATCGTGCACACCGCCCGTCCCGGCATCGTCATCGGCCGCAAGGGCGTTGAGATCGAGAAGCTCAGGAACGACCTGAAGAAACAGTTCGGTCGGGAGTTCATCATCGAGGTCAACGAGGTGCGCAGGCCCGAGACCGACGCGCAGCTGGTGGCCGAGAACGTTGCCGTGCAGCTGGAGCGCCGGGTTGCCTTTCGCCGGGCCATGAAGCGTACCATCGCCCTGACCCGCAAGTTCGGCGCTGAGGGAGTCAAGATCTCCTGCGCCGGTCGCCTCGGGGGTGCTGACATCGCCCGCACGGAGTGGTTCCGTGACGGCCGGGTCCCCCTGCAGACCCTGAGAGCCGACCTTGACTACGGGTATGCCGTGGCCAAGACGACCTACGGGATCATCGGCATCAAGGTGTGGATATTCAAAGGTGAAATTCTAGACGAGGGAACAAACTGATGCTCAGCCCACGCAAGACCAAGTATCGCAAGCAGCAGAAGGGGCGCATCAAAGGCATGGCCACCCGGGGCAACAGCGTGGACTTCGGGGAGATAGGCCTCAAGGCCCTGGAGCACGGCAAGCTGACAAGCCAGCAGATCGAGGCTGCACGTGTGGCCATGATGCGGCACATCAAGCGCGGGGGCAAGGTGTTCATCCGCATCTTTCCCGACAAGCCCAAGACGGCCAAGCCTGCCGAGACAAGGCAGGGCAAGGGAAAGGGTTCGCCCGTGGGCTGGTTTGCCCCGGTACGCGCCGGAGCGGTGCTGTACGAGATCTCCGGGGTAAACCCGGAGCTGGCCAAGGAAGCCCTGGTGCGTGCGTCGCACAAGCTGCCCATCAAGACCTCGATCGTGGTGAAGGAGGGCTAGATGGAGTCGCAAAAGATCAGGGAGCTCGGCAGAGCCGACCTTCAGAAGAGGCTGTCGGACTACCGCAAGGAGCTGTTCAACCTGCGATTCCAGCACGCCACCGCGCAGCTGGAGAACACGCAGCGCATCCCCCAGGTGAAGAAGTCCATCGCCCGCATTCTGACCATTATGCGTGAGCACGATACGGAGACCGGCAATGAGTAATGGAAAGTCCAGGGGCATCAAGCGGATGATGACCGGTTTCGTGGTCAGCGACAAAAACGACAAGACCATTGTCGTTCGGGTCGAGACCCTTATCCAGCATCCACTGTACAAGAAGTTCATCCGGCGCAGGAAGAAATTCATGGCCCACGATGCAGGCAATGAGTGCGCCATTGGCGACAAGGTCCAGATCATAGAGCACCGCCCGCTCAGCCGACGCAAGCGCTGGCAACTGCACAAGATACTGGAAAAGGCCGTTTAGGAGTCAAAGCAATGATCCAAGTGGAATCCAAGCTCGACGTGGCCGACAACTCGGGGGCCAAGAAGGTCAGCTGCATCAAGGTCCTGGGCGGCAGCAGGCGCAGGTACGCCAGTCTGGGAGACCTGATCGTGGTGTCCGTCAAAGAGGCCATGCCCCACTCCAAGGTGAAGAAGGGCGACGTCATGAAGGCCGTTGTGGTCAGGACCAGGAAGGAGGTCGGCCGTCCGGATGGGACGCTCATCCGCTTCGACAACAACTCCGCCGTGCTCCTGAACAACAACCTCGAGCCCATTGGGACGCGCATCTTCGGGCCTGTGGCCAGGGAGCTGAGGCAACGCAACTTCATGAAGATCGTGTCCCTCGCTCCCGAGGTTCTGTAGAGGATGGTCAAAGGCATGAGCACGAACAAGATCAAGAAAGACGACAAGGTGATCGTCCTGGCCGGAAAGGACCAGGGCAAAGTGGGCAAGGTCAAGAAGGTCGACCGCAAGAAAGACCGTTTGCTGGTCGAGCAGGTGAACATGATCAAGAAGCACACCCGTGCCAACCCCTACACGGGTCAGGCCGGCGGCATCGTGGAGAAGGAGGCCCCCATCCACATCTCCAATGTTGCGCTGATGTGTGACGACTGCTCCAAGCCGACCCGGGTCGGCTTCAAGTTTGCCGAGGACGGGCGGAAGGTCCGTTTCTGCAAGAAATGCAACGAAATGATCGACTGAGGGATTTCCCAATGACCCGCATGGAAACCATCCATAAAGAAAAGATCGCGCCCGAGCTTCGCAAGGAATTCGGCTACACGTCCGTGATGGAGATCCCTTCGCTGAAGTTCATATCCCTGAACATGGGCCTTGGCGAAGGCAGCCAGGACAACAAGCTCATCCAGGACGGAGTCAACGAGCTGTCCCTCATCGCCAGTCAGAAGGCGGTGGTGACCCGGGCCAAGAAGTCCATCGCGGCCTTCAAGCTGCGGGAGGGCATGCCGGTCGGCTGCCGGGTGACCCTCAGGCGCTCCCTGATGTGGGATTTTTGTGACAAGTTGATGAACATCGCGCTGCCCCGGGTCCGGGACTTTCGCGGTGTTCCCGACAGGGGCTTCGACGGCCGCGGCAACTTCACCCTGGGCATACAGGACCACACCATCTTTCCGGAGATCAATCTGGACAAGGTGGACCGGGTCAAGGGCTTGAACGTGACCATCGTGACCACGGCCAAGACGGACAAGGAAGGCAAGATGCTGCTCAGCCTTCTGGGCATGCCTTTCAGGAAGTAAGAGGAGATAGAAATTGACTCGCACATCACTCATGGTCAAGGCCAGACGTAAGCCGAAGTTTTCTTCCCGGGCCTACAACCGGTGCCCGTTGTGCGGACGCTCGCGTGCGTATCTGCGCCGGTTCGGCATCTGCCGGATCTGCTTCCGCAACATGGCTCTTTCCGGCGAACTGCCCGGGGTCAGAAAATCCAGCTGGTAATGAAGGAGAACTTCCATGGCAGTTACTGATCCCATTGCGGACATGCTGGCCCGGATTCGCAACGCCCACATGGCCTTGCACAGGGTGGTCACCATGCCCAAGTCAAAGTCGAAAGTGGCCATTGCCGACATCTTGAAGGGCCAGGGCTACATCGACGATTACAAGGAAGAGGAGCGCGAAATAACCGTGAGCCTCAAATATATGAACGGTCGTCCGGTCATCCACGGCCTGAAGCGGATCAGCACCCCCGGCCGCAGGGTCTATGTGGGTGTGGACGACATCCCCATGGTTCAGAACGGTCTTGGCATCTGCATCCTGTCGACGTCCAAGGGCGTTTTGGATGGCGGCAAGGCCGGTGAAGCCCGGGTGGGCGGCGAACTTCTCTGCGAAATCTGGTAGGGGGCAAGGCAATGTCCAGGATAGGAAAACTTCCGATCGAGATTCCCAAGGGGGTCGAGGTCGTGATCGGTAAAAGCGATATTCAGGTCAAGGGACCCAAGGGCTCGCTGACTGTCTCCACCCATCCCAAGGTTTCCTACGAGATGGAGGATGGGAAGGTGGTCATCAAGCGCGTTGACCAGTCCCGCGTGGCACGCGAGCAGCACGGTCTGCGGCGGACCCTGCTCAACAACGCCGTTGTCGGCGTCGACAAGGGCTTTGAAAAGGGCCTGGAGCTGGTAGGGGTTGGGTACAAGGTCGAGGTCAAGGGTCAGACCGTGGTCCTGAACGTCGGGTACTCAAAACCGGTCGAGTACCTCCTTCCCGAAGGAGTGCAAGCCCGGGTCGAGGGAACCAAGCTGTTCCTGGCAAGCCACGACAAGCAGGTCACCGGAGAGGTCGCGGCACAGATCCGAAAGATCCGGCCGCCTGAGCCCTACAAGGGCAAGGGCATCAAGTACATTGGGGAACAAATCCGGCGCAAGGCCGGCAAATCCGCTGCCAAGTAGGAAGCGCCATGAGACTTTCAAGCTCTGAAGCACGCAAGAAGCGGAAGATCCGCATCCGCAAGAAGATCTCCGGAACGGCCGAACGACCCCGTTTGGTCGTCTTCAGGTCCAACAAGCACATATATGCCCAGGTCATCGACGACGTCAGCGCCACGACCCTGGCCGCCTGCTCCACCAAGAACGTGGACGGCGCCAGCGGGTCGAACAAGGAGGCGGCTTCGCAGGTGGGCAGGGAAATTGCTGCCAGGGCCAAGGGCAAAGGTGTCGAGCAGGTGGTCTTCGACAGAAACGGTTATTTCTTCCACGGCCGGGTCAAGGCCTTGGCGGATGGCGCCCGCGAGGGCGGCCTCAAATTTTAATTGGGGACGTTCATGGAACAGAACGAACAGGGATACATCGAGAAGGTCGTCAACCTGAACCGGGTGGCGAAGGTCGTCAAGGGCGGAAGAAACTTCAGCTTCAGCGCCCTGGTGGTGGTCGGCGACGGCGAGGGCCGGGTCGGTTACGGCCACGGCAAGGCCAACCAGGTACCGGACGCCATCCGCAAGGCCACGGAGCGGGCCAA
>CAZUBS010000052.1:0-9264 GCA_964618595.1 uncultured Desulfohalobiaceae bacterium | reverse complement strand
GGGAGGGCAGCCGTGAACAGAACAGGCCACGGCAGAGGCGCCGGGCCGGTAAGTGGAGACGGGGCTGGGATGCAGTGGGGTCCCCGCCCAGAGAACGGAGATCTGGAACATGTCAAAGGGGTAGCCTTCACCGGGCAGTGCGAAGTCGTTGAAGGCCGGCTCGTGGGTGGGCATGACCCTGAGGTCCGCGTGGTTCACGGTCACGGCCCGGAAATCTGCATTGGGGTAGGAGCCGGGGGCGGAATTCCGGACCAGCTCCTGAAACCATTCCGGGCTGCGCCTGCGGGTGTTCTGACCGAACAGCTCCCGCCCCTGGAACGCATCGATTCCCCAGAAGACCTTTGCGGCCGGGTACAGGGGGGCAGGGTCGTGCCAAGGCCGGAAATGACGGGACAGGAAATCACGCGACAGCTCTGCCTGCCGCGCCCCGGGCAGCAGGGGGCGGTCCGAGCCAACGCCCAGGAAGGCCGAGGGGTCCTGGGGTAGGACGGCCAGGTCCCGGACAACCGCACCCCTCCCAGCGCACCCGGTCAGGCAGGTCATCCACAGGAAGGACACCACCACCACTGCAGCCAGACCTTTGCCCATCCTCCCTCCAGCCTGTTGGCGATACCTTTGTTTCACGCTGGCGAGCCTTGTCCCACAGCTTGTTCAAGGCCGACCGTGCTGAAATCAAGACAAGCTTAGCAGGACGAGGGTGACGAAACAATCGCCTCCAGGTCGCTCCGGGCTTTTTGCAGTGGCCCCCTGACGTGAGGCGACGGGGTCGGAGGTCGGCCCACCCTTGTGGTCAAGATTTCTTTGGGATGATAGGGTGCCGGATGGAGCGGCTGTGAAGCAACACCACCAGAAAACCCATAGGAGATGGATGCATGCCTGCAGACCATAACCGGGTCACTCGGGTTCCCTGGACGGAGCGGGAGGCCTGGGTAGGTGTGGCCTGTCTCGGGGCCTGGATGCTCGCTTCCATGGGCATCGTGCTGCTTGTGGGCCGGGCCGGGCTCAGGATCGACCCCGGGGTGCTGGTCAGCCTGCTGGAGCTCCCCCTGCTGCTCCCGGTCTGGTGGCTGGGCGTGCACAGGTACGACACCGGGTGGAAAAGCCTCGGCCTGACCGGATTTTCCCCGGGCACCCTCCTGATCGGCCTTGGCCTGCTGCTGGCGACCCTGATTTTGAACGCACTCTACGACGCACTCCTTTCCCAGTTCGGGCTCAGGGCGCAGCCAGATTTCACGCGGGTCTTTGAACAAGCCTCCTCACCCTGGCCGCTCCTGGTCGGCGGGTCCGTGCTGATCCCCTTTGTGGAGGAGGTTTTTTTCCGCGGGTTCGTGTTGGCCGGGTTCCGGAAAGCCTATGGCTGGACCACGGCCATGCTGCTCAGCTCCGGGCTCTTCGCCCTGGTGCATCTCCAACCCCTGGCCATCCCCCCCATCTTTGTCCTGGGCATGGTCTTTGCCTACCTCTACCGCCGCAGCGGCTCGATCTGGCCGGCTGTCCTGCTGCACGTGCTCATGAACGCCATGGCCCTGGGCGGAGCATACCGGGCCGCCCTGACCGGGAGCTGAGGGCGTGCGCCCCGGGCAGGTGCTGCAGACTGTTTCCTCCAGCCTTGACCCCAGCCGCAACCCGTGGTGTATGCGCAGTTCAGACACACCACAGCAAGAGAGAAGCCATGCCCTTGACCATCGACGACATCCACACGGCCGCCCGGATCATTAAAGGACGCGTGGTCCGGACACCCTGCTCGCGGTCGTTGACCCTTTCCGCGATAACCGGCGCCTCAGTGCACCTCAAGTTCGAGAACCAGCAGTTCACCGCCTCGTTCAAGGACCGCGGCGCTGCCGTCAAGCTCTCCGGGCTGTCCGACGCGGAGCGCCGGGCCGGAGTCATTGCCATGTCCGCGGGCAACCACGCCCAGGCAGTGGCCTATCAGGCCCGCGAACTCGGCCTCACTGCCGTGATCGTCATGCCCCGGGCCACGCCCAGCATCAAGGTGGAACGGACCCAGGCCCTGGGCGCTGCCGTCGTCCTGCACGGCGAAAGCCTGGTCCAGGCCAGGCAGCACGCCCAGTCCCTCAGCCGCGAGCACGGCTACACCATGATTCATCCCTACGACGACGAGCAGGTCATGGCCGGGCAGGGCACGGTGGCGCTGGAGATGCTGGAGGACTTCCCGGACCTCGAGGTCCTGCTGGTGCCGGTGGGCGGCGGCGGGCTCATCAGCGGCATGGCCGTGGCAGCCAAGGCCCTCAAGCCGGGCATCGAGGTCCTGGGCGTGCAGAGCGTCTGCTTCCCGTCCATGGCCCAGGCCCTGCGCGGGCAGGAGGTCAGCTGCGGCAGGTCCACCATGGCCGAGGGCATCGCGGTCAAGGAGCCCGGCACCAGGACCCTGCCCCTGATCAGGGACCTGGTGGACGAGATCCTGCTGGTCACGGAGGGGGACATCGAAAAGGCGGTGCTGCTGCTCCTGGAGGTGGAGAAGAGCGTGTCCGAAGGCGCCGGGGCCGCCGGCCTGGCCGCCCTGCTGGCGGACAAGGAACGCTTTCAGGGCCGCAGGGTCGGGCTGGTCCTCTCCGGTGGCAACATCGACCTCATGGACCTCTCATCCATCATCCAGCGGGGCCTGGTGCGCTCCGGCAGGCTGGTCAGGGTCCTGGTGGGCATCCCGGACGTGCCCGGCACCCTGGCCGAGCTGACCAGGATCGTTGGGCAACGAAACGCCAACATCATCGAGGTCCGCCACCAGCGGGCCTTCACTAACCTGGCCATGCGCTCCACCGAGGTGGAGTTCGTGCTCCAGACCCTGGGTGCCCGACATGTCCGGGAGATCCTGAACGACCTCAACGAAGCCGGATACGAAGCCGTTCTGGCGGGCACTGCCCCACTCAAGGCGGCCTTTTGACCGCCACCTCCACCCGTGCTTGCCCTGGGGGAGATGTCTGCCGGTTGCCAGGTGCTGCGAAAAACCCGCTTGGAAGATTCCTGGTGCGCTGCTACAGCTCCATCCCCCAGGCCTTGAGCGCGGCCATGCCGCCGTGCAGGTTGACCACGTCCTCGATGCCGGCCTGTCCGAGGTTGATCTGGGCCTCGTAGGAGCGGCCCCCGGTGTTGCAGACCAGGACGACGGTCCGGTCCCGGGGAACTTCATCCAGCCGTTCGGCGATCTTGCCCTGGGGGATGTTGTGCCACCGGTCCGGGTGCCGCTCCACATAGGGGCGGGCGTCTGCCTCCTCTCGGCAGTCCAGGAAGAAGAGCTCTCGGGTGTCCTGCTGCTCCCACAGCTCCTGAAAGCCCTCCGGCCCCACGCCCCGGTTCAGGCCGGCCAAGGCGTTGTCCGCCATGTTGCCCAGGGTGTTCAGAATGTCCATGGCCGAGGAAAAGGGCGGCGAGTAGGCCATCTCGAAGTTGCTGATGTCCTCGACCGTGGGATGGTCGGGCAGGATGCCCGCCACTGCGTTGATCCTTCCCACCATGGCGTCTCCGTGGCTGCCGAAGCCCTGGATCCCCAGGATGCGCCCGCTGGGTCTCTGCACCACCAGCTCCAGGGTCATGAGCTCCTTGGTGGGGTAGAAATGGGCCCGGTCCAGCTGGACCAGCATGACGCTCATGGCGTCGAACCCGAGCTGTCTGGCAGCGCTCAGACAAAGGCCGGTACCGGCCAGGGAGCGTTCGAAGAGCTTGACCACCCAGGAGCCCACTGCGCCCTCGAACCTGGCGCTGCCCCCGGCAAGGTTGGTGCCGATGACCCTTCCCTGGCGGTTGGCCATGGAGCCCATGGGGATGAAGATGGGCTGGTCCGTGACCAGGTTTTTGACCACCACGCAGTCGCCACCGGCAAAGATGTCCGGGTCCGAGGTGCGCATCTGCTGATCGACCTTGATGCCGCCTTTTTCATGCACCTCGAGTCCGGCTTCGCCGGCCAAGGCGTCGTTGGGCACCACCCCGACGGAAACGACCACCACATCGGCCTCGAGCACGCGCTTGTCCGTGACCACCCGCTGCACCCGGCCCTGCCCCTCGAAACGCTGCACGGTCTCGCCAAGGAGGAACGCCACGCCCTGGTCCTGCATGTGGCGCTGGCCCATACGGGCCAGCTCCGAGCCCACGTAGCGGGGCATGACCTGTTCCGCGATCTCCACCACGGTGGTCTCGATGCCCCACATGTCGGCGAATGCCTCGGCCATCTCCAGGCCGATGAACCCGGCCCCGACCACCACGGCCTTCTCCACCTTGCCCTGGGTCACCGCGTCCCGGATCCTGACCGCGTCGTGGGGGCTGGAGACATAGTGCACCCCCTCGAGGTCCTCCCCCCCGAGACCCAGCCTCCTGGGCGTGGACCCCGTGGCAATGACCAGCTTGTCGTAGGCCAGCACCTTCTCGCTGCCAGTGGCCAGGTCGCGGGTCCGCACCTGCTTGCTGTCCCGGTCGATGCCCAGCGCCTCGGTCCGGGGCAGCACATCCACCCCCTTGACCTCGCGGAAAAAGGTTTGGTCGCGCACCATGTGGAAGCTGGTGGTGCGCAGCTGCATGGATTCGGACACTTCCCCGGCCACATAGTAGGGGATGCCGCACCCCCCGTAGGAGATGGTGTCGCTCTTGTCGATCATGGTCACTCGAGCCTCGGGCCGCAGCCGCTTGAAGCGGCAGGCGGCCTTGGGGCCCAAGGCCACCGCGCCGATGACAAGGATGTTCTCGGACATGGTTCTCTCTTCTGGTTCTTTCTCTTCCGGGAGTTGTGCTTGTGCTCGGCAGGGCCGGGCGCAACTACGGGTACGAAAGCGGTGTTTATAAAGTGCCGGGCCGCCCATGTACAGAAAGAATTTCAGACGCGCCCGGATAAGCAGCACATTTTCCGGAGCCTGTCCGCCGAGACATTGCAACCCGCGGGGAACTCCCTTTCAGCAAGGATGCTTTGCTTCCACAGCACCCGGCAAAAATGAAAATCTCTGCCGCTTTCGGAGGGGACAGCGCAAGGGGGCTGATTCCAGGGATGGAATGCCTCGGAATCCAATCAGCCCGGAGGCGCTCACCTTTTTCTGATCAGCCCCACGACGAGCAGGACCGCCCCAAGCAGGGCAAAGATGATCGGCCAGCCAGAGGAGGCCTCGCTGAAGACCATGATCAAACTGGTTACCGCCGCCACCAGCAGCAGCACCAGTCCGGAGGGGACCAGGGGCTTTCTTTTGCCCTGCCTGGCGGGTGAAAGGCCGGGCATTGCCGTGCCGCAGTATGGGCATTCCACGCCGTGACCGGTAATGTCCTTGGTGCAGTTGGGGCATTCTACGGGGTCCATTCTCTCCTCCGGTGGTTACGTGCTGGGGGAACCGACCGCATGATTGCGGACAAGCACCGGCCAGTCAAGATGTCCCCCGGCTGAAAGGCAATGTCTCTTGAAGAAACAGCCGGCACCGTTTCCGTGCCCGGTGACGCTGAAATCCGCCCCACACCCTCCCTGACCTCTGCACGCAAGGCTTTCCTTTCAATCAGGACATCTTTTGCTTTGACCCCGGATCTTTTTCGTGCAAGAGCGGCTTCCAGCCCTTGATGTCCAGAAGTGAGTGGGGCTGTGCCGTGTCCACTGAACCGGAAGCTGACCCGACCATGAAAAACATACCTGCAAACGTACTGCCCGTGACTGCAATTGTTACCGCCGTCTGCCTCTGGGGGGGCTCCTTCTCGGCCATGAAGGTTGCCGTCAGCACCATCAGCCCCTGGACCGTGATGTGGCTGCGCATGGTCCTGGCCCTGGCGGTCATGCTCCCCTTTGCCGCCCGGCTCAGGCCGCGTGCGTACCGCAGGGGAGACTGGAGGCCGCTGCTGCTGCTCACCCTGCTCCAGCCATGCCTCTACTTCCTTCTCGAATCCCATGCCCTGCAGCTCACCACCTCGTCCCAGGCCGGGGTCATCTCGGCCACGGTGCCCCTGATGGTGGTCCTGGGGGCGCGCCTGGCCCTGGCCGAACGCATGCCCGCCCGGGCCGTGGGCGGGCTCGTGCTCTCCGTGTTCGGCGTGGCCTGGCTGACCCTGGCCGGTTCGGCCACGGAGAGCGCGTCCAACCCTTTGCTCGGCAACCTGCTCGAGCTCGGGGCCATGGCCAGTGCCGCCGCCTACATGGTGCTCATCAAGCGCCTCAGCGCCCGCTACTCCACCTGGACCCTGACCGTGCTGCAGACCCTGGGCGGGGCTGTCTTCTTCCTGCCGGGAGCGGCGGCAGTTATCAGGGGCGACTGGCTTGGCTGGTCCTCCCAGCAGTTCCTGGTCCTGGTCTTTCTCGGGGTCGGCGCCACCCTGGGGGCCTTCGGGCTCTACAACTGGGGCATGAGCCGCATCGAGGCCGGCCGTGCCTCGGCCTTCATCAACCTCATCCCCGTGGTTGCCGTGCTGCTCGGCCGGACACTTCTGGGCGAGTCCCTCAACCCTTCCCAGATCACTGCCGCAGGCCGCGTGTTCCCGGGCATCTGGCTCAGCCCGAGGTCCCCCCGGCGCCGGCACATTCCCGCCGTGTGTGGCACCCTTCCCCCCCGGACCAAGGTGGCCCCAAGCCCCGTGAACCCGGCAGGGGACGTTTGACCGCCCCTCAAGGAGTCACAATGCGGCAAACAAAACGCGCCATCACCGAACATGAAACGATCACCAGCATCATCGATGACTGCCAGGTCATGCGCCTGGCCATGAGCCGCGGTGACCAGCCTTACTGCGTGCCCCTCTGCTTCGGGTACGACGGCAAGGCCATCTTCTTCCACACCGGGCGGAAGGGGCTCAAGGTCGACTACCTGCTGGTCAACCCCCGGGTCTGCTTCGAGTTCGAACGGCTGGTCCGCCCGCTGCCAAGCCCTGAAGCAGGGTGCAGGTGGTCCATGGCCTATGAGAGCGTCATCGGCTTCGGCACGGCCGAAATGATCGAGGACCCCCAGCAACGCACCCAGGGGTTGCAGTGCATCATGCACCACTACTCCGGAAGAAGCGACTGGTCTTTCGATGCCAAGGGGCTCAAGCTTTGCGCGGTCTGGCGGATCAGCATCGACACCCTCACCGGCCGGCGCTCCAAGCACTGCTGACCGTGCTGAACTTTCCGGCAGCGTCCGGTCAACAGGGCTTTTTTTTCGTCTTGCAACCCGACCATTTGCTTTCTCTTTTGACTGTATCCCTGTCCGGTTGCTAAACTCAGAAGTACCTGGAACCAGATCAATTGATCAGCCACCGCTCTTCCAGCTGCACAGACACACGAAACTGAAGACCCAGGAGAACCCATGGCGACCTTCCTCCTCATCAGGCACGGCAGCAACGACTCCATGGGCCGCTTTGTGGCCGGCCGGATCCAGGGCATCCACCTCAACCACGAAGGCCGTGTCCAGGCGCAGCAACTGGTGGAGCGGCTCTCCCTCATCCCGGTGGAGCGTATCCTCTCCAGCCCCATGGAGCGGTGCAGGGAAACAGCGGCCCCCCTCGGCGACAAGACAGGACTGGAGGTCGCTGTCAGCGAGGCCTTTACAGAGGTCGACTTCGGGCAGTGGGCGGGGCAAAACGTGGAGGACCTGCGCACCACGGCAGCCTGGAGGAGCTTCCGGGCAAACCGCGGCCGGGTTCAGATCCCCGGGGGCGAGCTCATGCTGCAGGTCCAGCAGCGCATGGTCGGCGGGGTGGAACGCCTCAGGCAGCGCTTTCCCGACTCAGTGACCGCGGTCTTCTCCCACGGGGACCCCATCCGGACCGTCCTGGCCCACTACCTGGGGATCCCCCTGGACCTGATGAACCGTATGGAAATTAAGGCCGCATCGGTCAGCGTCATCGAGGTCTCCGAAGCGGGACCACGACTGATATGCCTGAACGACACCGGGCGGCTGGTCCATTTTTAAAAATTTCTGCGGGACTGAGATTGTACCCTCCTAAGGGTGAGGATACCCGTTTCGATCTTTTTCCTCGGATATCTTTTCCAATGGAGTTTTTATCTTGTGTCCGATCTCATTTTTCAGGACACTCCCTATACATTTTCTAAAAAATTATCGCGGAACGAGCAGCATATCCTTGCGCTGTTCCGAACCTGATTCCCAATGGAGAAGGAACGATGAGTAGTAAACGAGTAGGCCAGGACATACCCTGCTGCGACGCCAGGGACGTGGAGGCACTCAAGCAGGACATCCGCAGGCACGTCGTGGCCAGCACCGGGCATGATCCCGACCCCCCGCGGGCACGGCCCTACTACAAGGGTTTGGCCTACAGCGTCCGGCAGCGCCTGGTGGAGCGCTGGGTCAGGACCCAGCGCTCCTACTACGATTCCGAGGCCAAGAGGGTCTACTACCTCTCCCTGGAGTTTCTCCCGGGGCGTTTCCTGATGAGCTCCATCATCAACCTCGGCCTCGAGGAGCTGTACCGCAAAACGGTTGCCGATTTCGGCTTCTACCTGGACACCCTGGCGGAAATGGAATCCGACCCGGGGCTGGGCAACGGAGGCCTGGGCCGGCTGGCCTCCTGTTACCTGGACTCCATGGCCAGCCTGCGCGTGCCGGGCTACGGCTATGGGATCCGTTATGATTACGGGATCTTCCAGCAGCAGATCAAGGACGGGCACCAGGTGGAGAAATCGGACGACTGGCTGGAGCACGGGACCATCTGGGAGTTCAAGCGGCCTGAGAGCATGTACGAGATCAAGTTCTACGGCCGATCTGAAGCGTACACCGACGACACCGGCAGCCGGCGCTTCCGCTGGGTGGACACCAGCAGCGTCATGGCCATGGCTTGCGACTACCTCATCCCGGGGTACCGCAACGACAACGTGATCAACATGCGGCTGTGGTCGGCGAAATCGAGCCGGGAGTTCGACCTGAAGTTCTTCAACGTGGGCAACTACATCGGTGCGGTGGAGGAGCAGGTCCACAGCGAAACCATCTCCAAGGTGCTCTACCCAAGCGACCTGGTCCAGGAGAACCAGGAGCTGCGCCTCAAGCAGCAGTACTTCTTCGTCTCGGCAACCTTCCAGGACATCATGCGCCGTTCAAGAAACCGGCCTTCCACCCTGCACGAGCTTCCCGACAAGGTGGCCATCCACCTCAACGACACCCACCCGGCCATCGGCATCCCCGAGCTGATGCGCCTGCTCATGGACGAGGAAGGGCTCGGCTGGGACGAGGCCTGGTCCATCTGCGAACGGACCTTTGCCTTCACCAACCACACCCTGCTGCCCGAGGCCCTGGAAACCTGGCCTGTCGAGCTGCTCGGCAGGGTCCTGCCCAGACACCTGGAGATCATCTACGAGATCAACCAGCG
>CAZUBS010000051.1:0-9293 GCA_964618595.1 uncultured Desulfohalobiaceae bacterium | reverse complement strand
GAGGGGCCGCGGCCAGGCTGTTCAACAGCAGATTGAGCAGCACCTGCTTCAGGGCGTCTGGGTCGGCGTGGACGTCATGGGAGGGCAGATCGGCCTCGAGGGTCACACCGGACTGCTCTGCATCGGGCCCCAGCAGCTCCATGAGCTCCTCGAACATGTCCGGCAGGGAGACAGCCACCGGCTCCATGGAGCGGGGGCGGGCCAGGAAGAGAAGATCGGTGACCACCCGGTTGAGCCGGTCGGCCTCCTGCACCATGGTCTGGGCATAGCGTTCCGCGGGGTCCTCGCCCTGCAGCCGCTTGGCGAAAAACTGAGCAAAGCCGCGCAGGGCGCTCAGGGGGTTGCGTATTTCATGGGCCAGGCCTGCAGCCAGGTGGCCGATGGTGGCAAACTTCCTGGCCTCCTCCAGGTCCTTTTCCAGGGCCTTGATCTCGGTCCGGTCGCGCATCAGGACCAGGCTGTGCCCGGGAATGCCCCGGACCGGCAGGCTGAGCACCTCCAGGTCCTTGCTCTTGAAGTGGCGGGTGGCCCAGGCTTGGGCGTGGTTGTGGCTGCTGCTTCGTTCCCGGGGCTCGATATCGAGTCCCACCTGCGACCAGCTCCGGCCGACAAGATCGGACTCCTCCTGCTGCAGGATGGTTGCGGCGGCCCGGTTCATGGCCGAGATGCGGCCCTCGTTGTCCACGGTGACCAGCCCGTCGGGCATGTTGTCCAGCAGCTGGGACTGGAACTTCTCCAGCTGGAGCAGTCGCGTTCCCTGGTCGCGGCGGCGCATGTAGGCCAGGGTCAGAACCCAGAGGAAAAGGGCCACCGCCAAAACGTAGGCGAACTGGAGCAGGGCGTTGCGCCGGTAGTCCTGGTAGAGGACCAGGTGCTGGTCCATGTTCAGGGCCAGGCCGAGAGATGCCGGCGGGCTGCAGGGCTGGGGCTGGCCTTCGGTGTCGAGGCAGAGCCTGGAGAGCCCGCTGGTGGTCGGGGTCAGCAGCAGCAGGGCGGCGCGCCCGCCAAAGGTGATCTCCGCGTGCCACTCCCGCTGCTCCTTGATGGCCGCGATGGCCTCGGGGGGGAGTGTGAGTTCTGCGTCAGGGTTTTCATGAGAGACAACGATGGCCTTTCCCCCGGAGCTGAACAGGCCGAGGAAGAGCAGGTCCCCTGCGGCGATCTGCTCCTGGAAAATGCCCTGGATCCTGCGCAAAAACACCCTGACATCAAAACCCATGGGGGTTATGCCCCGGATCAGGTTGTTCTCCACCCCCTTGGCAATGGACCTGACCGCCAGGACCATGTGGTGGTTGATGGCCTGGCGCTGCTGCCGGAGGTTCTGCCAGGTGATCAGGCTCAGGCTGAGGCCGAGCAGGATGAGCACCAAAACGGAGATGAACAGGGAGCGTCTGGCCGGGTTGGTGATGGCGATCTGCATGGTCGGTTCTCAAGCAAAATGAGGAACATCGTGCCGGGAAGGACATCTGTCGGCGCAAAAAAACGCTTCAGTTATCACGGGCACGCTGAACTCCCTGTGCGGGCTTCACGGGTTCCTGTCCAACCGGCATGCGTGTCCCTATAGATGAATCGCACGGGATCGTCACGCCAAGGCCATAGGCTCGCCACACCGCCAGGCAGCCTCCCCTGTTTTCTCTCAACACCGCAACTTCTCAAAAGTGCTCCTGAAGCTGATGGCCCGGAGGAGGGCATTCAATACAAGCGGGCCGGAACAGCCCGGATGGGAGAGCTGCTCCGGCCCGAAAAAGGGCAGCCATTGGAGGAAGGATTTGTGCTACCCGAACCAAGCAGCCCCAAGGCACCCGGAGGAATCGGACCTGAGGCTGTATAAAAAAAGGAAGCAGCAAGCATGCCAGAAAAAATATCCTTGAAAAATGGGGTCTTCCAATGTGGAGGATCGGAGAAACAATGAGCTGCGTGCAGGATGTTGCACGGCCACACAGATGAATGTGCAAGCAGGGCGCGATTACAGCACGGCGAGTCGGTCAGTGTGGCGGCTGCGGAAGTGTTCGGTGTGGAGTCAGGGCAGGCGGTCCAGGGAGTGCTGCAGGGCATTGCGGATTTCGCGGACCTGGCCGGTGTCGGTGACCTTTCTTCCCATGTTGTCCCGGACATAGAAGACGTCGGCCACCTGGTCGCGGTGTGTGGCGATGGTGGCAAAGGCTATGCTCAGCTGGAGGTCGTTCAGGGTCCTGCCCAGGGCGTGGAGCAGACCGGTGCGGTCATCGGCGATGACCTCCACCAGGGTGTAGAAGTCCGAGCTCCGGTTGTCTATGAGGACCTTTCCGGACCGTGCAACGGCGCTGCCCCGTTGTTGCCGTGTCTTCACCGAGAGACGGTACTCCAGGGCCAGCCGGCCGTGCAGCACATCAGAGAGCTCCTGCCGCACCCGGTCCCAGGTGTCCTCGGCATACAGCGGATCGGGGGGCTGCCCCACCTTGAAGACATCCACCACGGTACCGTCACTCCACCGGTTGAGGTCGGCCGCGTAAATGTTGATGCCCCGCAGGGAAAGCACTCCGGCCATTGGTGTGAAAAGGCCCGGCTTTCCACGAGCGACCAGGGCCAGCTCCCAGGCATTGCCCGCCTCAATTGGCCTGGCCTCCAGCACAAAGCCTGAGTGCGGGCCGCGCGAGACCCGGCGGACCAGTTCGAGGTGGCCAACGACCTCTGCCGGGGCGTAGTGGAGGAGATACCGGCCAGGCATGACATCGAGGCAGTCCTCGATCTGCTCGTCGGACATCCGTCCCGCGAGCAGGCTGCGGATCCTGTCCCTGGCCGTGGCCAGCTTGTGGAACTCGTGGGGCTCTGAAGCCGGGCCTTGCTGGAAGAGCCGGAGCACCTTGAAAAACAGCTCGCGCAGCAGGTTCTCCATCCAGGGGTTCCAGGCCTTGGGTCCGGTGGCCATGGCATCGGCCCAGGTCAGCAGCGTCAAGGCCGAAAGGCTCGGCACATCCCGGATGACGGCGGCGCAGTCCATGATGGTGCCTTCCTCCTCCAGATCCCGCCGGGTGGCCGTCTCCACCAGGAGCAGGTGGTGCCGGACCAGGAAGCAGACCCGCTGTGCAGCCTGGGCATCGAGCCCGAGCCGGTCCAGGATGGTTGCGACCAGTGCGGCACCGCGGGCGGCATGGTCCGGGGCGTTCTTGCCGACATCGTGGAGCAGTGCGGCCAGGCGGATCTCGAGGGAGCCGGACAGCTCCTCCAGGTACTCGGCCAGGAAGGCCCCGGGCATGCTCTGGAACCGGATCAGCCCGGCCACGCTTTCCACCAGGTGTCTTCCCACGGGATGCAGGTGGTAGGCGTCGTACTGCATCAGGTCCTGAACTTTCCCAAGCTCCGGCAGGTAGGCTCCGAGCAGCCCTGTTTCCAGCATGGACTCCAGGACCCGATCCGCCTGGTCCGAGACCAGGATGGAAAAAAAGGCATCCCTGACCACGGGGCTGGACCGGAAGTCATGGTCCACCAGGAAGAGGAACTCCTCCACCAGGCGGCGGGTTTCCCAGGACAGGGCAACCCCTGACAGCGCACTGGCCCGGAAGCAGCACATGAGCAGGGAGCTGTCTGCCGGGATCCGCTCAGGGTTCTTGAACCAGAGCAGGCCGTCATCAACGCGCAGCGCCGCACTGGGCAGGACGGACTGTCCGATGTCCCTGGGGGGGGCTGCGGCGGGCTTCTGGAGGTGGATGCTCCAGAAGGAGCGGCAGATGACCTTGATGCCGGTCATGTTGCGGTGCAGCTGGGTGAGAAAGCGCTCCACGGCCGGGACATCACCCGAGGGTGCGATGCCCATGGTGGACGCGATCTCCGGCTGCAGCTCGAGATACAGGCGGTCGTTGCGTTTTCCGCTCAAGGCGTGGAGATGGTTGCGCACCTGCATGACGAAGCTGACATGCGCCTGCAGCGAAACACGCTCCTGATGGGAGAGCACCCCGTCCAACTCGAGATCGCGAAGGTTTGCGGCGTTGTGGTGGACGCGGCCCAGCCAGAGCAGGTGGTGGTAGTCGCGCAACCCCCCCCAGGCCTCCTTGAGGTCGGGCTCGAGCAGGCCGCTGGCATCGGAAAAGGTGCGGCCCCGGTGCTGGAACTGCTGGCGCAGCCACCCGGTGTACGGACCGGCAAGCTCTGAAAGCATGCCCTGCAGCTCGTGGAGGAAGCTGGAAGCGACCGCAGGGGACCCGGCCACGAGCCGGGCGTCCAGCATGGAGGTCAGGGCCTCGAAGTTGTCACGGCCCAGGATCAGGCTTTCCTGTGTGCTGCGCACGCCGTGGCCCAGGTCGAGCCCCAGGTCCCAGAGGGGGTGGAGCAGCAGCTGGACGAGGGTTTCGGCCTGGGGCGGGACCTGGTCCGCATAGAGCACCAGGAGGTCGATGTCTGAAAAGAGGTTCAGCTCGCGCCGGCCGTAGCCCCCCAGGGCGAGTATCGAAAAGGAAAGATCCCTGTCCGTGGTCTCAGGCTCGATCTCTCCCAGCCGCAGGCGGAAGTAGTCATCGGTCGCAACAGAGAGGGCCGCGGGATGGTCGGGGCTGGACAGTCCGGCACCAAGCCTGTGCCGGGCGGCTGCGTACCGGGTGCTTGCGGCTGATTGATCCGTCACCATGTCCGCCGGGTTGCAGGGTGCAGAAGGGCCCCGTGCCCGACCGCATGTTGCCGCGGGAGGCGCACGGGGCCGACTGTCATACGGTGTGGTGGAGGCAAATGCCCATCCGCTCCGAAGCGGACGGTGCTGCCGGGGCTAGATGGCCTCTTCCCCGCTTTCTCCGGTCCTGATGCGCACCACATCCTCAACAGGAACGATGAAGATCTTCCCGTCCCCGACCTTGCCGGTCCTGGCGGCGTCCTGCACGGCCTGGACCGCCTTGTCCAAGGACTCGTCATCGACCACGACCTCGATCTTGACCTTGGAGACGAAGTCCACCTGGTACTCCGCCCCACGGTAGACTTCCTTGTGTCCGCGCTGCCGGCCAAACCCCTTGACCTCGCTCACGGTCATGCCCTTGATGCCAAGATCGGTGAGGGCGGACTTGACGTCGTCCAGCTTGAACGGCCTGGTGATGATCTCTATTTTTTTCATGGGCTGGCTCTCCCCTGGTTTGCGTGTGGTTAGATCTGGTATCCGGTCTCACTGTGCATGCTCACGTCAAGGCCCTGCTCCTCTTCCTCCTCACTGACCCGAAGCCCGACGACCACGTCGGTGAGCTTGAGCAGGACCAGGCTGGCGAAAAAGCAGAAGGCCCAGGTGGCCACGACAGAGACGAACTGTATCCAAAGCTGGCCCGGATTGCCATAAAAGAGGCCGTTGACCCCACCCACGGCCTCGCGGGCGAACAGCCCGGTGGCCAGAGCGCCGAGGGTCCCGCCCACACCGTGGATGCCCACCACGTCCAGGGAGTCGTCGTAGCGGAACTTGTTCTTGAGCATGATGCCGCCGTAACAGAGCATGCCGCCGGCGCCGCCGATAAGGATGGCGGCCATGGGGCCGACAAAGCCCGCTGCCGGGGTGATGGCCACCAGGCCGGCCACACATCCGGAGGCAGCCCCCAGGGAGGTGGGCTTGCCCGCGTGCAGCCACTCGGCCAGGATCCAGGTCAAGGCCGCGGTGCCGGCTGCCAGGTGGGTGGTGACGAAGGCGTTGGCGGCAGCCCCGTCAGCCGCAAGGGCCGAGCCGGCATTGAAGCCGAACCAGCCGAACCAGAGGATGCCGGCGCCCAGGATGGTCATGGGCAGGTTGTGGGGGATGAAGGACCTGGTGCCGTACCCCTTGCGTTTGCCAAGAACAAGGGCGGCGGCCAGGGCTGCAGCGCCCGAGCTCATGTGCACCACGGCACCGCCGGCAAAGTCCAGGGCTCCCATGCTGCCCATCCAGCCCCCTCCCCAGACCCAGTAGGCCATGGGACAGTAAACCAGGAGCAGCCACAGCGCGGAGAAGACCAGAAACCCCGAGAACTTCATGCGTTCTGCAAAGGCGCCGGTGATCAGGGCGGGGGTGATGACCGCGAACATGCACTGGAAGATCATGAACAGCAGGTGGGGCAGGTTGTCGGCCGGGCTGTTCGCCGTGTCCATGCCCACCCCGCGCAGAAAGGCGAAGTCCAGGCCGCCGAACAACCCCCCGATGTTGCTGCCAAATGCCAGGGAGTACCCGATCACGGCCCAGAGCACCGAGACCAGCCCGAGCAGGATAAAGCTCTGCATGATGGTTCCCAGAACGTTCTTGGACCGGGTCATGCCGGCGTAGAACAAGGCCAGCCCCGGAGTCATGAACATGACCAGGGCGGCGCAGACCAGGATGAAGGCAGTGTCGGCTCCATTCATGACGGGAAAACCTCCAAAGTTGAGTGATGGGTGCAGGGCATGGGGCCATGCTAACAATCCCGGTGCCATAATTCGTAAAATGTAAGAAAAGCAGATTGTTAGGCGGGTGTTGCGGGGCTGGAGGGCCAGGTCTGGGCAACAAAAATGTAGAAAAAATGGATGGCATTATACAAAAATGTTAAATGAAGCTACAGAAGTGTCTTGTTTTTTGCAAAATAATACAAATTTGAAATATGAATCTGCTGGGTCGGAGAGGGAGAAAGTCTTTGCCCTTGAGTGGGGGGGTGGATAGAGTCGGAGACAACAGGAGGAAGGGTGGGGTAAATGGAGATCTTGAGATCGATGCTCCAGGCGGTGGTCCTGGTTGCGGTGCTGCTGGCGGGGTCAGGTGCGCAAGCATTGCAAGCCCTCACGGTCGAAGCGCCGCAGAGGGTGGCGCAGGGGCGGCCCTTTTCCGTGCGCGTTGTATCCCCGGTGCACGTTGATCGGGTCGAGGTCACCTGGCTGGGGCAAACCCTCTCCGTCACCCTTGCAGAACAGACCGGATCGGGCGACTACGCAACACACGTGCTGCTGGGGACGGACTTGGCAGGGCCGGCAGGTTCGACTGTCCTTGACGTTCGGGTGCACAAGCACGGCCTGACCCTGGATCGGGAGATCCCGGTCGAGGTTGTGGAGCAGCACTTTCCGGAGCAGCACCTGACCCTGCCCCAGGGAATGGTCACTCCCGATCGGGCCGCCCTGAAGCGGCACGCCAGGGAGAAGGAGCAGGTGGAGAAGGCGCTCGGTAAAGGGGTGTCCGAGCGGCTCTGGTCACTGCCACTGCACCGGCCGGTGCAGGGAGATGTCTCCAGTGTGTACGGCCTCAAGAGGGTTTTGAACGGTGAGCCGCGCACTCCCCACCGGGGCACTGATTTCAGGGGGCCCGCGGGTTCCCCGGTCAGGGCTGCGGGTCCCGGAAAGGTGCTTTTGACCGCGGAGCACTATTTTGCGGGGAAAAGCGTCTACCTGGACCATGGGCAGGGGGTGGTGAGCATGTACTTCCATCTCTCGGCCATCGATGTTGCCGAGGGGGAGTCGGTGCGGCAGGGGCAGGTCATCGGGCGCATCGGGCAGACCGGCAGAGCAACCGGTCCGCACCTGCATTTCGGGCTCAGCATTCTCGGGCAGCTTGTGGACCCGTCCGGGCTTTTCGATCCGCAGGTTACCTTCGACACCTTGCCCGGAGTCTCCCATGACGATCAGGGCTGAAGAGACCGGGGGCTATTTCTTTAAGCCTCTGGGGGCATCTTTTTCATTGGAGAGTGGTTTCGTGGCGCAGGGCGCGACACCCGGCCTGATCCGGCGGAAGAAATCCTTCAGTTTGGACAGGACGTGCGCGTGGCCACCTGGCTGGTGGGGCAGCAGGCACGGGGTGCAGTCCTTGATCCCTCCCGGAAGCATCTTGAAGGTGCCTCCGCAGTCACTCCAGTAGATGAAGTACAAGGGGCAGTAGCAGTGCTTGCAGTTGAACGTCTTTCTGTCGGCGCCTGGGTGGCAGGGAAAGTAGGGGCACTCACGGTTCTGGACGAAGGCGCATGGCCCGGGGCATTCGCTTGGGGCAGGTGAAGCAGGGGTGTCTTGCATACACCGAGTTTCACGCAGGAGCACCATCAAGTCAATTCCGTCGTCCCCTGTCCTCGGAGGTTGTGCCAAACCTCCGAAAGGCAGTAGCGCCCGGGCATGAATGGTTGATGGGGCAGGTGACTTGTGGATGCTGTTGTGGTGTGGTTGCGGTCCTTGTTTTCACTGTAATGTAAGCTGTATATATATAAAAATTTTCAGAGGAAGGGCGGAAAGAGGACCATGAGGAGGCAACTGGTGGGGCCAATGTAGATAAACTCAATAAATTATCAATATCATTATCGAAAATAATTTGTCTTCCTTTGTTTTCTATTTCATATTGCAGGATTTTTCTCCAGCTGCTACATATTTCCTTGCATGAAACAGTCTCACATTCACAGTCCATGGTGGTCTCTCAGGGGGATCGAACCGGCGAGCTTTTGCGACTGGCCGGGCAAGGTCAGCCTGGTGTTTTTCCTCGGTGGATGCAACCTCAGGTGCCCGACCTGTCACAACCATACCCTGGCCTGGTACCCGGACAGCCTTTCCCCGGTGGCCAGGGAGGATGCGCTTGCTCTGGTGGACAAACGCCTGCCCTGGCTGGACGGGTTGGTGGTCACAGGTGGGGAGCCCACGTTCTGCCCGGGTCTGGCCGAGTGGTTGGTGGAGCTCAAAACCTTTGGCCTTCCCGTCAAGGTGGACACCAACGGTCTGGAGCCAGGGGTGGTGGAAGCACTGGTCTCAGGCGGTGCTGCCGACATGGTGGCCGTCGATGTCAAGGGACCCTGGGACAAGTACCCGCAGCTCACAGGGGGCAGGTGCAGTCCCGGACGGGCACGGGACAGCCTGGAAGCGATTTTCAGTCTGGCCCGGGTGTGGCCGGAGCGGTTCTATTTCCGGTGCACAAAGGTCCCGCTGCTGCACGACCAGGACCTGGACAGCGTCAGGGAGTGCCTGCCTGCGGGACAGGCTCTCGCTGTGCAGTCCTATGTGGCCCCCGGGGATGCGTCCCAGAAAGCCTGTAACCCGCAATCAGATCAGAACAACGGCGTTCACAACCGGTTGGAGCCGAAAAACCAGGACGGGGCATATGGCGTACAAGCATGATCAAGCAGCACAGGGGGGGCATGTACTGCCCAAGACCATCAAGAAAAGGGACGGCAGGCTCGAGACCTGGTCCCTGGACCGGATCGCCCATGCCATCCTCAAGGCCCTCAAGGCCAGCGGCATCAAGGACCCCCTGCTGGCCAAGCGCATGGCCGGCCAGGTGGAGCGCAAGCTCATCGGCTTCGAGGTGCCGGAGCAGGAGCACGTCCAGGACATGGTGGAGCAGGTGCTCATGGAGTCCAGGCTCTACGCCGTGGCCAGGAAGTACA
>CAZUBS010000050.1:0-9381 GCA_964618595.1 uncultured Desulfohalobiaceae bacterium | reverse complement strand
TGCGTCGCGTCCCTCACTCTCACGTGGTCCATCTTTGTGCCGGTCGATCTTACCGGCACACCACCGCCACCGTTTCGCTCCAACTGGGATGTCCGCCCCTCCACCTGCTGGGTTCAAGAGACCGACCTTTGTCACTCCTCGTAAAAGACACGGATTCGGCTGGGCATGAATGCCCACGGCCTCCAACGTGTACGCTGACGACATACTCTTAAACCGGATGAACCGCTGCTGCGTTCTACTGCTCCTGCTCCAGGGTCTCGACGATGAAGTCCACGATCTGCCTGCCGGGAAGGCCCTTGGACTCGGCATCGGCCGCATACTCCTTAAGCAGCGGAGCTGCTGCGCTCTCCCAGCGCTGCTCCTCCTGCTGGCTGAGGGAAATGAACTCCCCGCCGTTTTCCAGGAAGAACTCCCTGCCCACGACATCGCTTTCGTCCCAGGCCTGACCGTGCCTGGGTGCCCACTCCTGGTTGATCTTCGTGATGATCTCTTGCACCTCGGGGTCGAGGCTCTCCCACCTGTCCTTGTTCATGACCACGAAAAAGGTGGTGGTGTAGGCCACGGCGTGGCTTTCCGTGCAGTAGTCCACAACCTCGGCCATGTTCCACCCCTTGTTGGTCTCCAGGGGGTACATGCCCCCGTCCACCACCCCCTTTTGAATGGACTGGTAGGAGTCGGACATGGACATGGCCACGGGAGTGCCTCCCAGGGCCTTGACCAGCTGACCCGAGTTGCCCGTGGCCCGGATCTTGAGACCCTGCAGGTCCTCCAGCTTCTCCACCGGTTGCTTGGCCGTGTGCAGCAGCCCCGGGCCGTGGGCATGGAAGTACATGACCTTTACGTTGTCAAACTCCGAGGGCGAGAACTTTTCGTACACACCATTGGCCACCCTGGTGGCCGTCTTGCCCGACTCGTAGCCCAGGGGCAGGTCCACCGCGGCCATGACCGGAAAAAGGCCCCGCGTGTAGCCCAGCACCGAGAAGCCAAGGTCGGAGATTCCCTGAACCACACCGTCGTACGCCTGGGGGGCCTTGGTCAGGGTGCCTCCCGGGTAGTAGTCCACGACCACCCTGCCCTCGGTCCGGGTCTCGACCTCCCGGCACCAGGCCTCGGCCAGCTTGGATTGGACATGGGTGGGCGGGAAAAAGCAGGAGTAGGACAGCCTGGTTTCAGCGCCTGCCGCGGAGGGCACGGCAAAGATCACGGCCAGGACCGACACGAGAAACAGCTTGCACTTCATGTTGCTCTCCTGATGACGTTGTCTGTTGCTATCCTGCAGCACTCTGCGTCACGCAGCATGCTCCTTTGCATTCAGGGCCAGGGTCACCGCGGCCTCGCGCACATCTGTAAGCGAGAGCACCCCTGTCTCCAGGGCGTTGTGGACCATGAACCCCTCGAACAGGGCAGTGTTCAGGGCGCCGATCTTCGCAGCCGGGTACCCTGCGGGGACCAGGCTTTGGATGAGCCGGGCAAACAGGTCCTCGGACAAGCGGTACTGGCCCTGGCGCAGCTTGGCCCGCAGATCCCTGCGCCGCGCGGCGTGCACGGTGAACTCCAGGAAGACCTTGGCCCAGTTGCTGTCCTCGACCATGGCCTCCAGGAAGTCCCAGATGATCCGGAGGGCCTCCTCCAGGCTCCCGGCCGCGCCAATCCTCGCGTCCCGGGCCTGCCTGTACTGCCTGAGCTTGTCCTCCACGACCTGCAGAAACAGCTCGTCCTTGCTCTGCCAGTGGCGGTAGAAGCTTCCCTTGGAGTAACCGGCGTGCCTGGTTATCCCGGCCACTGTGGTCTCCAGGTAGCCGGTGCGCCCGAAGAGCTCCTTGGCTGAAGCCATGAGCTCCTGCATGGTCTGGAGCGACTTTTCCTGTTGCTTCGTGGTCATGAGGCCCCCGAGGGAAAGTGACCGCAAGTCAAAAAGTGACCGCCGGTCACATCAGGAACCGCACCCCTACCGCATCTCGCAGCCGGGGAAAAACCAGGGAACCTTGCTCAAGGACTGATCCCGAAAAACAGGGAGAAAAAATTCCAGTGGGAAGTGCACTGCGCTGCAACGTCAGGCAGCCCTGACCTGCTCCACCAGATCCAGCATCCCGTCCACGACAATGGCCAGGAGAGCCGCCACCACGGAGCCCTTGAGGATGAAGGCCGGGTTGTCCGATGCCAGCCCGGTGATGATCGGGGCCCCCAACCCCCCGGCCCCGATGGTGGCCCCGATGGTGGCCGTGCCGATGTTGATGATCACCGAGGTCTTGATCCCGGCCATGATAACCCGGAACGACAGGGGCAGCTCCACCTTGAGCAGACTCTGCATTCCGGTCATGCCCATGCCCTTGGCTGCCTCGGCGGCTTCCCTGGGGACCGACTCGATGCCCACGATGGTGTTGCGCACGATGGGCAGCAACCCATACAAAAACAGGGCGATGATGGTCGGCTTGGCCCCGAAGCCAACCGCAGGAACGGCCAGGGCCAGCACCGCAACAGGCGGGAAGGTTTGCCCTACCGCAACCAGGCTGTTCACGGTGGGCAGGAAATCACGACCCGACCTGCGAGTCACGAATGCGCCCAGGGGGACTCCGATGACCACGGACAGGCCGCTGGAAAGCCCGACCAGGACGCAATGCTCCTTGACCAGCTGCCAGAGCGTGGCCCTGGGATAGACCACCGTGGTCAGCTCCGGGTAGAGGTGTCCGATCATAAAGCCCCAGATCCCTTCCCAGAAGACCAGGGTCAGAAAGAGGGCCAAAGCCACGGCCAGGCCGATGACTCTGGATCGCTGCATCCCTGCCCCCACCGTCACGCCTCCTGCCCCAGAGCGTTTATGCCCGGGCTGGGAAGGAGATTGTGCGTTTTGTGACACTCACCCGACTGCATCACGACTCCAGCAAATCCTTGAGGCGGACCTCCCCCTCGAGCTTGAAGTCCTGATCCACCACGGGCAGGCAGGAGACGCCCTGCTGAAAGAACAGGGACAGGGCCCGCTTCAGGCTGTGGTCCGGGTGGACCGACAGCTCGCCAGGGTCCATGCGAACCAGGTCCCGGTCCAGGGAAAGGGGCAGGGAGGACTGGCGCGTGTCGATCCACCCCAGGATGCGCCCCTTGTCGTCGGTCACCCACAGGAAGCGGTCGCAGTCTTGGTCCCCGGCCTTATCAAAGGCCTCGCGCAGGGCATCAGGGCTTCCCGCGCTCGGAATGGAGCTGGCCGGACGCAAGAAGTCGGAGACCTTCAGGCGGGAAAGCCTTTTCAACGCCCTGTCCATGCCCACGAACTGCTTGACGAAGCTGTTCTTCGGGCTGGAGAGCAGGGTCTCCGGGCTGGCGTACTGGACCAGCGCCCCTTCCTTGATCAGGGCCACCTTGGATCCGAGACGTACCGCTTCATCAATGTCGTGGGTCACGAAGACCACCGTCTTGGACAGCTCCTTGTGGATCTGGGCAAACTGGTTCTGAAGGTGCTCGCGGGTGATGGGGTCCAGCGCCCCGAAGGGCTCGTCCATGAGCAGGATGTCGGGGTCCGCGGCCAGCGCCCTGGCCACCCCCACCCTCTGGGCCTGCCCGCCGGAAAGCTCCCTGGGATACTTGTCCGCATACTCGCCCGGGGGCAGTCCGAAAAGCTCCAGCAGCTCCACTGAACGCTTTCGCCTCCTCTGCCCGTCCCACTTGAGCAGCCCCGGCACCACCCCGATGTTTTCCAGCACGGTCATGTGGGGAAAGAGACCGATGCTCTGGATGACATACCCGATACGGCGGCGCAGCTCCTGAGGCTTGACGCTGTGGATCTCCATGCCGTTGACCAGGATTGTCCCCTCCGACGGCTCGATCATGCGGTTGATCATCTTCAGGATGGTGGACTTGCCGCACCCGGAAGGCCCGATCAGGCAGCAGAGCTCCCCTTGCTCCACGACCAGGTTGAGATCCGTGACCGCGGCAAAGGTGCCGAACCTCTTGCTGACATGCTCCAGGCTGATCATCGCAAGCCCCGCGGGGTGACCAGGTGAATGCCTGTCTGGAGCACGCTGTCCGCCAGCACGGCAATGAGGATGGTGGGAATGGCCCCCAGCAGAACCAGGTCGATGGCCGATTGCCCCAGTCCCTGGAAGATGAACACCCCAAACCCCCCGGCGCCGATCAGCGCGGCGACCGCGGTATTGCCTATGTTCTGCACGCAGGCGATGCGCAGGCCGTTGAGCACGATGGGCAGGGCCACGGGCAGCTCGACCCGGCGGAAGACCTGCAGACGGCTCATACCCATGCCCTGACCCGCCTCGACCATCGCCCTGTCCACTGCGGCAAAACCCGTGAATGTGTTGCGCACAATGGGCAGCAGGGCATAGAGGGCCAGGGCAATGACCGCCGGGGCCCAGCCAATGCCCCGCACCCCCATATCGCGCAGCAGGGGGTACTTTTGGGAGAGCAGGGCCAGCGGGGTGATGAGCAGCCCGAACATGGCCAGGCTGGGAATGGTCTGCACGATGTTGACCAGGAAAAAGACCTGGCGCCGCAGCCCGGCCCGTCTGTAGACGGCCACTCCCAGGGGGATGCCCAGCAAGGCGCTGATGCCAACCGAAGAAAAGGTGATGAACAGGTGGTCCCTGAGCTCGGCCAGGAAGCGCTGGCTCCTGTTGGCCAGCTCCATCATCAGCGACAGCTGGTCCAGTGCACCCAGGGTCATGAGCAGTCCGCACCCCAGAACAAAGATCAAAAGCAGCCCCTTGCTCAAACGGCCGGAAGCCGCAGCATTGCCCGACAGGTTGGTGAAGACCACGAACAGGCCCAGCAGGGAGACCCAGAAGCCCGGCCCCAGGGAAACCCTGGCAAACACCGGTGCCTCCGCCAGTATGGTCTGGGCGGCATGGCCAACCGCCCAGAGCTCGGCCAGACCCAGCACCAGGACCACGGCCATGCCCAGGCGGCGGAACACGGGACGCACCGTGCAGCTCGCAACCCCCAGGTATGCCCACCCCAGAATGAGCAGAGCCGCGACAGGCAGGGACAGGGCCTCGAACAGGGACCAGCCTTCACCGGGAGCCAGCCTGTTGGGCCGGACCTCGACAAAGTCAGCCAGCAGGAGCGATCCCGCCCCCAGGGCCACCCCCAGCAGCCCGGCCTTGGAGATTCCCGGTGCCACGCGCAGGCCCGGCCCGGTTATGGCAACAGGTCCTTGGCCTTCAGGTAGCCTGCGGCAACCTTCGCCGCGGACTCCCCACCGATGGCGATCCTGGAGTTGAGATCCTGCAGCGCCTTCCGGTCCAGCGACAGGAACACCGGGCGCAGGATGCCCTCGATCTCCGGGGCTTCCTGCAGCACGGCCTCCCGGATGAGCGGGGTGGGGGCGTACACCGGCTGCACGTTCCTGGTATCCTCGAGCACCACCAGCCCAAGGGCCGCCAGTGCCCCGTCCGTGCCAAAGGCCATGGCCGTGTTCACACCGCTGGTGCCCTGGGCAGCCGCCTTCTCGGTCTGGGCTGTGTTGCAGCCTGAAAAGACGATCATCTGCTCGCTTGAAAGCTTAAAACCATAGGCCTTCTGAAAGGCGGGCAGCGCGTCCTCCCTGGTCACGAACTCCTCGCACGCCGCCAGCTTGACCGCCCCACCCCGGTTCACATAGTCGGCAAAGTCCACCAGGGTGCTCAGGTTCTCCCTGGCGGCCAGGTCGCCTCGAACCGCAAGGGCCCAGGTGTTGCTGGCCGGGGCCGGGGTGAGCCAGACCAGCTTGTTGGCCTGGTAATCGAGCCTCTTGACGGTTTCATACCCCTTGTCAAAGTCCTTCCAGATGGTGGGGTCTGACTCCCCGAAGAAAAAGGCGCCGTTCCCGGTGTACTCGGGATAGATGTCGATCTCCCCGGCCGTGATGGCCTTGCGCACGATGGGCGTCGGGCCGAACTCCGTCTTGTCCACGGCGGCAAACCCGTTGGCCTCGAGCATGAGGATGATCATCTGCCCCAGCAAGGCCCCCTCGGTGTCGATCTTGGAACCGACCACCACGGGTCCTTTTTGCGCGAATGATTGTGCCTGCAGGGAGAACACCAAACCGAGACACAAGAAAACAAAGAGCATGCGCTTCATACTGCCTCCACGGGAACGCGAGTTGAAAAAATCCGTGCAGCCGCTTGAAACCTTCAACGGAACTCCGGGTTGGGGTGATCGAACCGGCAGCCTGCCTCCCACTCCGAGCGCTGGTTGCCGTGGGCCGGGATACCCCCGGCGTCCCTGAGCATCCGGGCCATGTGCATCAGGTTCCAGGTCATGAAAGTGGTGTTGCGGTTCGTGAAGTCGTTTTCCGGTCCTCCCGACCCCTCGTCGAGATAGGACGGCCCCGGCCCGGCCTCGCCCACCCAGGCAGCGTCAGCCTGCGGGGGGATGAGATACCCCAGGTGCTGCAGGGAGTAGAGGATGTTCATGGCGCAGTGCTTGGCCCCGTCCTCGTTGCCCGTGATCAGGCACCCTCCCATCTTGTTGTAGTAGGCATACTGCCCCTTGTCGTTCAGATCGCCGGACGATGCGTACAGGCGCTCGATGATCTTGGTGCAGACCGAGGACTTGTCCCCGAGCCAGATGGGGGTGGTGATGACCAGGATGGCTGCTTCCATGACCCTGGCGTAGAGGTCCGGCCAGTCGTCCCTGTCCCACCCGTGCTCGGTCATGTCCGGATACACGCCGTTGGCGATGGCAAAGTCCACGGGTCGCATATCATGAACCACGACACCGACCTTCTCCATGATCGCCTTGGACATGTCGATCAGTCCCTGGGTGTGAGACAGCTGTGGCGATTTCTTCAACGTGCAGTTCAAGAACAGCGCCTTCAGGCCGGAAAAGTCCCACCGGCTGGACTCGCACAGCTCCAGCTGCTTCTCGCTCAACGCCACCACCACCTCCCTTCAGGAAACGTTTTACCGTATGCTCTGGGACTGTATCAATAAAACCTAAGCAAAGCTGCGGGAAAAGGTCAAATTATTGCCGCGATTAAAGAAATTCTTCCGGGTTCCAGGGCGTGTCACTGAGCAGGTGTGTGAAGGCGTCTCTGAAGCGGTATGTCTGGCAGGACAGGAGCCCGCCCCCGGTCTGAACCTCGACCTGGATGCGGCGGTACTGGTGGCCCTCAAAGCTGTCCAAGCGCTGGACTGCCTCCGGGTCCAGGTCGAGGTAGACCACCCCCTGGACGTTGGAGGTCGTTGCAGCCGGGACCAGACCCGGATAGGGCCGCCCCCGGACCTGCAGGGCCGTGAACCCGTGCAGCCGAGCCCTTTGGGTCCGGAACGTACGGCCAACCACTGCCCGCCAGACCGCCTCGAACATCAGGGTGCCGTAGGCAAAAAGGTGGGTCACTGCACCTTGTGGTAAGTCTTGGTCCGGGTGGCCATTCTCCAGGCTGCGCCGGTGGGCCGCCTGTTGTGCTTCAGGATGGCGATATTCACTGCGTGGGGGATGGGGATGTTTTTGTTGGCGCCCTCGGCGTAGACAGCGTCGACCCCGGCTGCGATGTCCGCATAGTCGAAGGTGCCGTAGTCCCGGGTGGCCTCGGCATTGTGCTCCAGGGAGGCGCTGTCCCTGCTGTGGGCCTGCTCCACAAAGATGGCGATGCCGGTGTGAAAGCACTCCACCATCATGACCTTGGTGGCGTTGTCGTAGTGCCGCCATTTTGCGGCGTAGTCCACGAGCTCATAGGGGCCCTGGCCTCCCGCCGGGCCGGTGTTCACCACCAGAAACACCCCCACCGCCAGCAAAGCCATCATGTGCCTCATGACCCCGTCCTCCTAACAGTCTATTGAAAAAGTCTTTTTCAGCAAGCCGTTCAAAAACCTCGCTGGCAAGGCGCAAAAAAAGTTCAAGGCCGAAGCGTATTTAGTCACGCGTCCCGCGTGATGAGGGTTTGAACTTTTTTTGCAACGCAGTCCAGCGGGGATTTTTCAACGGCTTGCTAAGCATTTGTGTGCGCTGATGCAGCAGCATTGTTCATATCCGGGAATCGCCCGGGATTCAATTCCCCTGTCCCCGCTTATGCCGGCAAGCCAACTGGACCTTTGCCCCTTTTCCCCTTAGAACGGGCGGCCCAAGCTTATTGCCCGTGAGGATACCATGAAAACAGCCATCTTTGGATTTTCCGGCAGCGGCAAGTCCGAGCTTTTTGCCGCCTTGGTAGGGCCGGACGCTGCCCGCGCCGGCAACCGCGGCATGGTCAAGGTGCCCGAGCCTCGCCTGGACCCGCTCATCGACCTGTTTCAGCCCAGGAAGGTCACCTACAGCGAGATCGACATCCTGGACATCCCCGGAGGCGGTGGCAAGGGCAGCGGCCTGGGCCAGCGGGTGTTGAACGAGATCCGCCCCTTTGACTGCCTGCTGGCCGTGCTGGACGCCTTCACCGGGGCGAGCGATCCCCGTGAGCAGTGGCAGGCCGTGGAGGCCGACCTGCTGGTGGCCGACCTGGCCGTGATCGAAAAGCGGCTGGAAAAGATGGAGCAGGATAAGCGCAAGACCAGGGACCTGGTCGATCCAAATGAGGAGCAGGCCCTGAAAAAGGCCATGGCCCTGCTGGAAGAGGAACGGCCCCTGCGCTTCGACCCGGTCCTGGCCGACGAGCCCGCCCTGCGCGGCTACCGCTTCCTGTCCGCCAAGCCCATCGTCTACGTCTGGAACTGCCCCGAAGGCGAGGCCGAGACCTTGGAGCTGCCCCGGGCCGGTGAGGGCCAGGCCCACATCGCTGTCTCGGCCCGGCTGGAGCGCGAGCTGGCCGAGCTGAGCGACCCCGACGACCGGGCCATGTTCCTCGAGGACCTGGGCCTGGCCGAGTCCGCCCTGGACAAGGTCATCGCCATTACCTACCGCCTGCTGGGCCTGATCTCCTTCTTCACCGCCGGCGACAAGGATGTCCGCGCCTGGCCACTGCGCAAGGGCTCCACCGCCCCCGAGGCCGCCGGCGTCATCCACTCCGACATCCAGAAAGGCTTCATCCGGGCCGACGTGCTCGCCTATGAGGATTTTCTCAAGGCCGGAACCATGAAAAAGGCCAAGGAGCTGGGACTGTCCAGGCTGGAGGGCAAGGAGTACGTGGTCAAGGACGGGGATATCATCGAGTTCCGGTTCAACGTGTAAAAAAGTGCATCTGACAGGTTGCAATTCGTGAAGGCCTCTCCCTCAACAGTCATTGCTGACCGTCAGAAGGCAAACAACCACTGCAGTGGTTAAACGATAAGTGGATAAATTACTGCTTCAACGTGTGGCTCAGGCGCGGCTTTAGCCGTCGCTTGCAGTCAATGGTTGGCGATCCGTCTGCTTTTGGTTCCCCTCGGTGTCGGGGTCGGGGTCGGAATCGGGATCGTGATCGAACCCCACTGTGTATTGTGCTTGATCCTCACGAACCGCGTAGCCTCGCCGCCCAAGTTTCGT
>CAZUBS010000049.1:0-9441 GCA_964618595.1 uncultured Desulfohalobiaceae bacterium | reverse complement strand
AAACCGTCCGGTGGGGAAATGGTCTTGACCGCTCACAAACGGGGACCCCGGACGGGAAAAAAGGAAGAAACCGGACAGCCCCTCCCTTTTTGTTTCAAATCGGGTGAACTCGAAAAAACAGCAGAAAAGCCGGGAGTGCGCTTGGCGCTGGATGCAGGCCGGCTGGGAGTGTCAGTCTTCGTCCACGTCCCTGGTCAGGTTGGCAATCTCCTCTCGTATGACGGCAGCTGCAATCGAGGGTGCGGATTCCGCGATTTCCCGTCTGATCTCATCCCTGAGTGCCTGGTGCAGCTTATCAAGCTCATCTGTGGAGGCCAGGTCCGAGGTGGCCCCTTTCATCTCGTCTGAAAGATCCTCAACGCGGGACTCTATGTCCTGGCGCAGTGAGTTGAGCTTTTCCTGGATACCGGGCCAGAGCGAGTCTTCGAGACGCCGGGCCAGGGCATCGAGCAACCCGTCCGGCAGGGCGTCGGGTTGCAGAGAAGCGGCGAGCTCCTGCTGCACCTGGCGGGAGACGTCCTCAGAAGAGGGAGTGGATGGTTGTGCGTCCAGCCGCTCTTCCAGGAGACGGACACGCTCCTTGAGATCGTCCACCTCCTCTGTGGTGGCGCTGGGTACTCCTTCCTCCGCATCTGAGGTGTCCCAGGTCTCTTCCCCGAGCTCGACCACGGGCTCGGTCTCGGAAGCAAACGCTTCCAGTGGCTCCTCTTCAGGGAGACCAGGTTCATCACCCGCAGGTTCCTGCTCCGAGACCTCGGTCTGTTCTTCCTGCCCGGTCTGGTCTTTTTCCAGATCGTCGAAGAGGTCGTCGAGCTCGGAGAACTCGACACCTTCGTCCACGGTGTCCTCGACGGTTGGTTCTGCTCCGGGAAGCTCGAGGTCGACGTCCTCCCCGGGATCCTGGTCCAGGGGCGTGTCTTCGGTGCCTGCTGCGTCGGACTCCTGCTCGGAGATGTCTTCGAAGAGATCGTCAAGGTCGAAGTTTTCCTCTTCCGAAGCCTGAGCGGCAGGAGCCTGACCCGAAGCATCGGGCTCGCTTTCCAACTCCGGATCGTCCTCCCCTCCCTCGTCGAGCTTGGAGAAGAAGTCGCTCAGCTCCTCTTCCAGGCTGGCCTCGTCAAGGGATTCCTGGGTCTCCCGATCGGAGGACTCTGCAACCTCAGCTGCGGAATACTCTTCTTCGACCTGGTCGTCTTCAACGATATCAGTCAGGTCGATGATCTCTTCGGTGCTCTGGTCCTGGGAGGGTTCGGGGCTCATGCGTCACCTCGCGTGTCGCCGTTGCCGGAAGTGGGCTGGAAAAGACGGGGCCGGCTGGCGGCCCCGTCTCTCGTTGCGGGCGTTACTCTTTGGGGTGGCAGTCCGTGCACGTGATGGGGCCGGTGGGTTCCCCAGCCTTCTTCAGGGCGCCGTGACAACCGATGCAGCTGATCTCGCTCTGCCGGTCGTGGAAGGCGTTGTAGTAGTAGGCTATGTCCTTCTTCTCGGACACGTCGGCAGGGTTGTACAGATCGTGGCAGCCCTCGCTCATGCAGCTCTGGACATCGGACTCCCCGTCCCACATGTGGTGGCAGGCGGTGCAGTCAAAGTCGGCGTGCACATCGTGCGAGAAGTCAACAGGTGCAAAACGCGCCTCCACGGATTCCGGGGGCTCGATGACTAAGTCAGCCGGACATTCAGCAGCGTTCAATGCTGGAAAAACAAGAGCACAGACCAGTGCCGAACCAACAAGAGCCAGTAACAGTTTCTTCATCCCGATTCACCTCCCTCTGATGGATTTGGTAAAAAAAGCACAATCAAAAAAAAATCATAATTGAGGTTCTTCGGGCCTGTCAAGCCGGATGTGCGTGGGTTTTCCCAATGACCCTTCATAAGCAAGGACGTTGCAGGAAATGGTTTCGTCGACAGGCCGCTCACTTCTCGAAGGTGAGTGTGCGGGCCGCCTCCAGGGTTCTGGAAAAGTCCTCGTCCGAGTGCGCGAAAGAGGTGAAGGAGCACTCGAACCCGGAAGGCGCCAGGTTGATACCGTGCCGCCGCATGTGGCTGAAGAAGGCCTTGAACACCGTCTGGTCCGACCGGCTGGCAGAGGAGAAGTCAAAGACCGGTTCGCTGGTGAAGAAGAGGGTGAAAGCCGAGGCCGTGGTGTTCATCTGGACCGGGACGGACTTTTCCTGGAGGATTGCCGCCAGCTCCTGGGCCAGGGCCCTGGTCCGCTCTTCCAGGGCCTCGTAGTCGCAGGTGCGAAGGGTGTTGAGGGTGGCTGCCCCTGCGGCCATGGCCACGGGATTCCCGGACAGCGTGCCGGCCTGGTAGACCTCCCCGCAGGGCGCGATGCGTTCCATGATCTCCCGCTTGCCGCCGTAAGCTCCCACAGGGAATCCTCCGCCGATGATCTTGCCCAGGCAGGTCAGGTCGGGGACGATGCCGAAGCGGTTCTGGGCTCCGCCAAAGGCCAGCCGGAAGCCGGTGATGACCTCGTCGAAGATGAGCAGGGCGCCGTGCTGGCTGGTCAGATCCCTGAGTCCCTGAAGAAAGCCGTCCACAGGGGGCACAAGGCCCATGTTTCCCGCCACCGGCTCAACAATCACCGCGGCGATCTCCTCCCCGGTCTCGGTAAATATATCTTTGACGGCCTCGAGGTCGTTGTAGGGGGCGATCAGTGTGTGGCGGACGGTCTCCTCGGGAACACCCGGGGTGCCGGGTATGCACAGGGTGGCCAGGCCTGAGCCCGCGCTGGCCAGAAAGGCATCGGCGTGGCCGTGGTAACAGCCCTCGAACTTGAGGACCTTGTTGCGGCCGGTTGCGGCCCGGGCCAGCCTAAGGGCGCTCATGGTGGCCTCGGTTCCCGAGTTGACCATGCGCACCATGTCCATCCCCGGCAGGGCCTCGACAATGATCTCGGCCAGCTCCACCTCGGCCCGGCAGGGAGCCCCGAAGCTGGCACCCTTGGTCAAAGCCGCCTGGGCGGCCTGCGTGACCGCGGGGTGGGCATGCCCGAGAAGGAGCGGGCCCCAGGAGAGGACGTAGTCCACGAGCTCACGTCCGTCCTCGGTGGTCAGACGGCTCCCCGCTCCCGAGGCAATGAACAAGGGTTCCTGGTCGACACTCTGGCAGGCCCGGACCTGGCTGTTGACCCCGCCCGGTATGAGCTGCCTGGCCTGGGCAAAGAGCTGGCTCGACATCGCGTTCATGCAGGCTCCCGTCATCGTTTACAAGGCTGAGCTGAGCAGCCGGATTGTTGGGACCCAGGGAGAGGTTCTCAGAAGTAGCGCATGGATGTCTTCTTGAGCTCCTGGTCACTGAAGAGAATTTCGTACTGGCGCAGACCGGTTTCTTGCTGTAGTTCCTGGACCACCCGCTGGCAGTCGGAACGATTCCGGCCGTGGATCATGGTGTACAGGTTGTAGGGCCAGTCGTAACAGTTTCTGCGCAGGTAGCAGTGGGAGATCTCCGGGCGGGCGGCCATGGCCCGGCCGACCGAGTCCAGGTCGTGGTCCTCCTCGGCATACCAGGCGACCATGGCGTTGAAACCGTAGCCGGCCTGCTGGTGCCTGAGGGTCGCCCCGAACCGGCGGATGGTTCCAAGGTCCTTCATGGACCGGATAAGATCCACCACCTGCTGCTCGCTGGTACCCACTGTTGCCGCAATGTCCGCAAACGGGGTGGCCGAGTCGGGGAGATCGTCCTGGACAATTTTCAGGATTTGACGTTCGACTAGGGTAAATGCTGGTTTGTTTTTCAGGGTCATGACAGCTGCCTGGAAGCAATGTGGAGTGCATGGTATTCGTTTTGATCCCAGGTTGCAACACGCCCCGGACTGCCCGGCGGTCGGTCGGGGCAAGACATCAAGGAGCAAGGGATGAAAATAGCGGTGCTTGGGGCAGGGAGCTGGGGGACCACCCTGGCCAACCTGCTGGCGGTGAAAAGTGTGGAAACCCATCTCTGGGTCAGGGAAAAGGAGCTGCTGGCGGAGATGCGGCTTCAGGGCCGGAACACCTGGTATTTGCCGGGCATCGACCTGCACGGTGGGCTGCAGGCGGACACGGACCTGGCCGGTGTCGTGCATGGGGCGGACATGTGCCTGGTGGTCGTGCCCTGTCAGTTTCTGCGCTCGGTCCTGCAGCAGGCCAGGGAGTATCTCCCCAAAAAGCCCGTGGTGGTCTGCGCCAGCAAGGGGATCGAGATCGACAGCCTCAAGCCCATGTCACAGGTGGTCCGGGACAGTCTTGGCTCATTGAACCCGCGCTATGCCATCTTGTCCGGCCCGTCGTTTGCGCGTGAAGTGGTGCAGGGAATGCCTACCGCGGTCTCCCTGGGGTGCGGTGACAAAAAGCTGGGGCGCAGCATCCAGGACGTCATGTCAACCGAGAGCTTTCGTGTCTACACCAACGAGGACTACAAGGGGGTGGAGCTTGGGGGGGCGCTCAAGAACATCATCGCCATTGCCGCGGGTATTTCGGACGGATTGGGTTTCGGGACAAACGCCAGGGCGGCGCTGATCACCCGGGGGCTGTCCGAGATGTCCCGGCTGGGCAGGGCCATGGGCGCCAGGGAAAGGACCTTCATGGGGCTGTCCGGGATGGGTGACCTGGTGCTGACCTGCACGGGCGACCTGAGCCGCAACCGTCAGGTGGGGCTCAAGCTGGCCACGGGGAGCAAGCTGCTGGACATCCTGGGGGAGATGAAAATGGTGGCCGAAGGCGTCAAGACCACCGAGGCGGTTCACGATCTCGGCAAACAGCTCGGGGTGGAGCTGCCCATCACCGAGCAGGTCCACGCGGTGCTTTACCAGGACAAGGAGCCGGGCAAGGCGGTCAAAGAGCTGATGACCAGGGAGTTGAAGGAAGAATAGCCGCCTGTAAGGCGGCCGAGTTCGAAGCTCGAAGCTGGAAGCTGGAAGGAAGAGCAGGACAGCTGAAAGCTCAAAGCTGAAAGCTGAAAGTAGGAACAAGGCAAAAAAGAGGGTTCTTCGATGTTTCGTGTGGATTCATTAAAGACCAAAGAACCTGATTCTGTTAGGGGCGCGTGGCTCGCGTCTTTTCGTTTGCCGTTTATTGCTTCCGGCACGAGGTTCCGACCAAAGGCAGGGCGGCAGCCAGCCGCCCCTACCAGACAGGAACTCCTGGTTCATCAGGTTCGAGGGTGCTTTGTGGAGCAACCATTGAACCCACCTCCTGGGCCAAACGTGAAAGATGTGAATGAGTTTTTTTCGCTATCGGGATCGCTATCGATGTTTTTTGCTGCTCGCTAATCCTTGAAGAATCGATACCGATCCCGATAGCGATAGCGAACCCGATGGAAAACCACAGATAAGGCCACATTCCTTTCTCATTTGTGAGGCACGTACGCTTTAGCCGGGAGAACCAGAACTACTGGTTGCGGAAAGTTCTTTGGCATTTCCACACGAAGTGTCGAAGAACCTCTTTTTTTGAAGCACCTTCGAACAGGATGAACCAGAATAAGAGGTATATCTCTGCCTTTCGGACCCACAGGAAACGCCGAAAGTCATCTTTCTCTTGCTTTGAGCTTTCAGCTTTGAGCTTTGAGCTTCTTCCCCCCGTCAGGCAGACAAAAACGTGGCCAGCACCTTGCGGGTGCGGGGGCCGTCGAACTCGCAGAAGAAGATGCCCTGCCAGGTGCCGAGCCTGAGCTGCCCGGACTCGATGATGACCTGGGTGGAGCATCCCACCAGGCTCGATTTGATGTGGGCGTCGCTGTTGCCTTCGGCATGTCGGTAATCGCCGTTGCGGGGCACAAGCCTGGACAGGTTGACGGCAATGTCCCTGGCCACGCTGGGATCTGCCGCCTCGTTGATGGTCAGTCCGGCAGTGGTGTGGCTGGTGTGCAGCACGAGCACACCGTCCTGCCAGTCGTTCTCCCGCAACATCCCCCGGACCCGGTCGGTGATGTCGATCAGCTCGTTCCGGTCGCTGGTGGTCACTTCGATCTGTGGCATGGATACCCTCCTTGGATGATGCTATCCTCGAATCCAGGCTGAAAAGGTTCGTCGGCACACTGTGTCGGACGCCAGTGATCCGTGGCGCAGCATGGTTTGAACCCTGGCGGAAAAGAATCCACCCACCCGAGAGAAAGGATAGGGAATTGTCATGACCACTGTAAAGGGAGCAACCAGCACGGAGAAGAGCAAAACCGTACGCTGGGTGGCGGTTCTTGTGGCAGGGGCGTGGCTGGTGCTGGTTTTCCCGGCCCTGGCCGAAAAGCAGACACTGCTGCACGAGACATTCGAGGATCTTGATGGCTGGGAGCCGCTGACATTCCGCGGCATAGAGCCACACTCCAGCTACACGATCGAGGAAAATGGAACCGACTCCTTTCTCAGGGCGCAGAGCAATGCTTCCGCCTCGGGTCTGGTGCGCAGGGAAAGCTACGACGTCTCGGCGTATCCGGTGCTGTCCTGGCGGTGGAAGGTGGACAGGGTCTATGACCGGGGAGATGCTGCCACCAAGGAGGGAGACGACTATCCCATCAGACTCTATGTGGTCTTCGAGTACGACCCGGGCAGGGCCTCGGCGTGGCAGAAAATCAAATACGAGTCCTACAAGGCAGTCCACGGCAGGTACCCTCCCGACTCCTCCCTCAACTACATCTGGGCCAACCGCGGTCATGAAAACGAGATCATTCCCAACGCCTACACGGAAAGGGCCATGATGATCCTTTTGCGGCAGGGGGCTGACAAGGTCGGCCAATGGGTGGCCGAGCAGGTCAACGTGGTCGACGATTACCGTCGCGCCTTTGGGGAAGACCCTCCCGCACGGGCCAGCCTGGCCATCATGAACGACTCGGACGACACCGGCGAAGCCTCGGTGTCCTGGGTCGACGACATCAGGGTCTTCCGGTAGCAGGCCGTTGAAAAATCCCCGCTGGTCACGCGGGGCGCGTGATTGCTTCACCAAGGCCAAACCCTCACGTATGAAGAATACGCTTCGGCCTTGTCCTTGGATCGCGTTTCGGGACGGATTGACCCGGGATGTTCATTTCTGGCAAGCGGGGACAATCACCAAAGCAATTCGGAGTGTTGCCTGGAAACTCAAAGGGTTGTCGGACAAGACCAGGAGGGGGCATGGAAAGGGACGAGCACGACCTTGAGGATACCCTGGACAGGAGGTTTGCATGCGCGGACCCGCTCCACCCGGCAACGCTCCTGGTCAGGGAGGCAGCCCGGGACCACCTGGGAACGGGTCACCCAGCAACGCCGGCACGGGGTGGGAAACAGGACAGGCCCATGCCTGGGCCGGCAGACGATCAAAAGCCTTTCCATCCCCTGGACCCCATCGACCTGCTGCGCTCGGAGGCAAAGCTTCCCGCCCTGCCCCAGGTCTTTTCGGAGCTGCAGGAGGTCATGGGGCAGGACCGCAGCTCGGCCAGCGACCTGGCCGCGGTTATTTCCAAGGATGCCAGCCTGTCCGGATTTCTGCTGCGCATCGTCAACTCCGCCTTCTACAGCTTTCCGTCCAGGATCGACACCATCTCCAGGGCGGTGACCGTGATCGGCACCGGACGGCTTTCAGCCCTGGCAACGGGCATGTCCCTGATGCCCCTGTTTTCCGAGGGGCTGCCGCGGGGAACAAGTCTGGAGCTTTTCTGGAAGCACTCCATCGCCTGCGGGGTGGCAGCCAGGGACCTGGCCGGAGCCCTGGAGGAGGAAGAACCCGAGCGGTACTTCGTTGCCGGGCTGCTGCACGACATAGGCAAGCTGGCCATGTACAGGCTGAAACCGGAACGGGGGCAAGCGGTCATAACCCTGCAGGCCCGGGAAGAGAGAGCTTCCTACAGGATCGAGCAGGAGGTCTACGGTTTCGACCACGCCCGGTTCGGGGGCATGCTGCTCAGGAAATGGAACCTTCCCTATCCGCTGGTGATGGGTGTTTTGAATCACCACGATCCCAAAAGCGACAGCGGAAATATCGAGCCGCTGATCGTGCATGTGGCCGACTTCACGGTCAACGGGTTGGGGTTCGGGTCTGTGGAGTCGGGCTGCGTGCCGGCGCTGGCCCCTTGGGCCTGGGAAAGGCTCGGGCTGACAGAGGGGGTTTTTTCTTCCGTGGTCCGGGGCCTGCACGGACAGTGCGAGATGATGTTCCAGGTTTTGCTGGAGGAGGGAAAGGGGGGAACCACCCGGGCTTAGCAGGCCCCGGCGGAAGAATCCACCGGGGCTGGGCACCGCCTGTCTTTTTTTGATCGGGGTTTTGTTGGAGCCGCTTTCGGGAAACCTGCCCTGTATGCTGGAACAGCGTCCTGGGTTGGGGCGGCAGACCGGAGTTTCAGGACCCGCTAGAACTTTTCGCGTGCCTTTTTGAAAGCTTCTCTGAGCTCACCGTACGCCTTGACCAGACCGTCGCGCATCTCCTCCCAGGCATCACCGCTGCTCGACTTGAGGAGCTTCAGCTTGAGGCGGGGCTTGTCCTAGACCGGCCTCATGCGCTCCACGTTCTCCCGGTAGGACCGTCTGGCCTCGGAGCCAAGCTTGTCCGCCTTGACCTTGTAAGTGTCGAGCTTGCTCTTGATGTCCTTGAGGCCAGTCTCGACAGTGCGGGCGACCTCTTTCTTCTTCATCCAATTCTGCACCGTGGAGGTGTGCATGGCTTCGGCCGCCTCCTCCATGTCCTTTCCGGGACGGAACTTGACCACCTTGGCCGCCGGGATGTCTATGGGTTGCCCTGTTCTGGGATGACGGCCCTTGCGGCCCGCACGGGTGGTCACGTAGAAGGTGCCGAAGCCGCGCAGGGTGATGTCCTCGCCTGCGGCCAGAGCCTCCTGCATGGACTCCAGGGCGGCATCGAGAGCCCTTTCTCCAGCGGCTTTGGACTCCAGGCCGGCTTTCAGGACGATGAGGTCAACGAGCTGTTCCTTGGACATGGGTGCACTCCTTGGTCGTGGTGATGATGGCCCTTCTCATATTCGGTTGGGGTACCCCGGGTCAACACTTATCCCCACTGGAAGCGCAGTGCCCCCTGCGCTCGAGGTAGTTCCTGAGACGTTTCATGCCCATCTCTATGTTCTCCAGGGAGTTGGCATAGGAGAAGCGCAGGTAGCCTTGACCGCCTGGTCCGAAGTCCAGGCCCGGAGTGACTCCGACCAAAGCCTTGTCCAGGATGTCAAAGGCGAGCTCCACGGAATCCGGGTTGACCCAGGAGGCATCCACAAAGACATAAAAGGCTCCGGTGGGCTCGACCTTGGTGGTGAACCCCAAACCCCCGAGCCGGTCCAGGAGAAGGCGGCGACGCTGATCAAACACGCGGCGCATGCGCAAAACGTCCTCACCGGCGTCGGTCAGGGCTGCGACACCTGCCCATTGGGCCACCGACCCGGTGCAGATGAAAAAGTTCTGCTGCATTCGCTGCATGACCGGGATGTATGCCCTGGGAGCGATGGCATAGCCCAGGCGCCACCCGGTCATGGCATAGCGCTTGGAGACTCCGT